>NZ_NPDD01000103.1 GCF_002272245.1 Bacillus sp. 7884-1
CACTGCGGTGATTATTCAAAGAAGCTTTCCTTAGTGGAGCACAAATCAACAGCCAAATCTAACACAGCCTTTGTATAAGAAGGAAGAAAGTCATAGGTACTATTAATCAAAAATTCCAAATATTAAAATATCACAAAAATACCTAAAAAAACTCACTATTTGATAGCCTATTTTGAATTATATCATTAAACATAGAAACGCTATCCTAGTTTTGTAAACGCATTCAATTTAAAAAAGGGGGAAGAAAAATGGCTTCAATATCAAAACAGATTAGAAAATCTTCAAAACTTAGAAAAAAACTATTGGCAACCGCACTTACTCTATCATTAGTTGCGCCAGTCATTGGACCACAGGTAGGTTTTGCAGATGACCATGACCAAGGGTATACAGGTGAAGAAGGAGAAGCTTCGCCATATACTGGCAGGGGTGCAATAACAACTTATAAAATTGCAAAAGCTGAAGGCCAGCCAGAAATTGAAGTAGCAACTCAAGATAGAATTCTTGAAATTGACGGCAAGTATTTTAGGGATGCAGATGGTGATAATAGATTAGATGGTTACGAAGACTGGAGAAAGCCAGTTTCGGAGCGTGTAGCGGATTTGATTAGTAAAATGAGTCTTGAGCAAAAAGCTGGATTGATGTACATAAATACTCACACTCCAGAGGCAGATCCAGCAGATGGGATATTTGTAACCCCTAGTAACAGTAAAATTGTAACTGAAAAAAAATTGCGCCACGTTATTTACCGTCTATCTCAAAACTTAGGCGATGTTGCCAATTATAATAACCAAATGCAACAATTAGCAGAGGGTCTAGAGTTAGGTATTCCAGTTGTGATTACATCAAATCCAAGAAACTCTGCCTCAACAGATTATACAAATATTACGAATGTTCAGGATCAACATACTTTCTGGCCAGGAACATTAGGTTTAGCAGCGGCCGGGGATGTAGAAGCCGTTGGTGAATTTGCCGATATTGCCCGTCAGGAATGGAGAGCTGCTGGTATTCGTAAGGTTTATGGATATATGGCAGACGTTGCAACAGATCCACTTTGGGCAAGAATTGAGGAGACATTCGGCGAAGATCCAAAAGTAGTTGGCGACATGAATTATGAGATCATTAGAGGGTTCCAAACTGAAACTCTTGGCAAAGACAGTGTAGCCATCACAGTTAAACACTTCCCTGGCGGTGGAGCACGTGATGATGGACAAGATCCTCACTTTGCAAACGGCAGCTTTAACATTTACCCTACTGAAGGAAGTTTGGAGAAGTATCATATTCCTCCATTCCAGAGAGCGATTGAAGCTGGTGTAGCATCGGTAATGCCTTATTACGCATATCCAAGTAATGATAGTGCTGATCAAGGTTTAGAACCGTATAGTGAAACTCAGCAATTTGAAGAAGTTGGTATGACTCTAAATAAAGGGATCATAGATTACTTGCGTGAAGGTCTTGGTTTCAAAGGATATATTAACTCTGACTCAGGTGCAGTTGCGGGCAGTGCATGGGGTTACCTAGTTGATGAAGATGGAAATCCAATTCCTAATGCACAAAAAGTAGCCAAAGCATTAAATGCAGGAACCAATATTATTTCAGGTGGTGCAACACCAGAGTTGGTAATTGAGGCGGTTAACGATGGTTTAGTAGATGTAGCAAAAGTTAACGAATCCATTACTTATACCCTATCAGAAATGATGACATTAGGTCTATTTGAAGACCCATATGTAAATCCTACAGAAGCTATTGCTGCTGCAAACAATGAAGAAAACAGAGCATTAGCTTATGAAGCACATCAAAAGTCAGTCGTTCTAATGCGTAATGATAAAATTGATGGTGGTAAAAAACTATTACCATTAACTAATGGAAAGTTAAAAGATATTAAACTATATGTTGAGGGATTTGTTGGAGTTGCAGCACCAAGAAGCTTAAAAGGTGAGGAAGCTGCAAAATATATAGCAGAAAATTCTGCCTTACAATCTGTAGGATTTACTGCAGACTTAAAGAATACACTGACAGAAAAATTCCCTAACATCGAATTAGTTGATAGCGTTGAGGAAGCAACACATGCTTATGTATATGTGAAACCAACCCAATCGAACTGGGATAATAATCCACGTATTGATATTAATGAAACAACTGGAATATCTGATGTAGAGCGAATTGTTGAAATCCAAAAAACAGTTCCAACCATCACTGCTCTAAACTTTACGAACCAATGGCTTATTAATGAACTTGAGCCAAATGCTGCTGCATTAATCGGTACTTTCGGTACAGTTCAAGAGGCAGTATTTGATGTAATCACTGGAAAATTCAAACCTGCAGGAAAACTTCCATTCGCGATTCCAGCTAGTGCAGAAGCGGTAGAAAAGGAAGTCGGAGATGTTCCAAGCTTTGCGCCTGAAGAATATGCAGATTTCGAATATATGAATAAAAATGGTGACAAATACGAATACGGATTTGGTCTTTCTTACAGCGATGGCAACAACGGAAAAGCTGTAGGTAAACCTGACCATGCTGGTGAAAAAGGAAAAAAATAGTTCGAAAGATTATCTCAGGTTCACTAGCTTTATTATCTCTATAGATTGAAACAAAAGAGATGCTGCTTCATTCCTGAAGCAGCATCTCTTTTATCTATACTCTTTTTTCGAAATTTACTCGTTTGTTAATGAAATATATAATCGGCATACCTACTGCCATTACGACAAATTCACCTGCTGCTACAGTCAGCCAAGTAAATAAGAATGGCAATTCAAATGCCAAGTTTAATTCAAAGGCAATGATGAACATAGTAACAGTGAAAACAACTGTATTAACCATCATTCTGGTCCATATCCCTTTAATATAGCGTGATGATACAATCGTTATTGTCAAAGCAATCACTGATTGTCCGACACCGAAAATGAGGTCATAGGCAACCATTGGTGAAAAGAAAAGATTTGCGAAAAATACACCCAAGATGATTCCGAAGATGTATTTTTTATTGAAAACGACTAGATGGTTAAACATTTCCGATACACGAAATTGAACATTTGTGAAGCCAAAGGGTGCGATTAAACCGGATACAGCAATGTATAAAGCTGCTAATATCGCGTTTACGACAAGTGTTTTTATTTTCATATTAGTACTCTCCTTAGTTTTTTTACGTGGGAGGTTTTCGAACCACGTTTTGTTGACAAAAAAATATATTAATATATATGAATCTACTAGTCAATACAAAGATAGAAATACCGCCTGTGATTAATAAATTATCCTTAGTAAAGTATATTTATGTTCCATTTATGGATAATTATTCTCCTTTTGTACATTCTAATAGTAAAAAAAGGAAACTTACTATATGAGTAATAAAAGGAAGTACGTGTTAGTTATTATGTTGTTGCCCTGGTTGACGGTACCGTTCATCGGAAAAAAAGCAATAAAACGCTTTTCCCTTACTTCGATATTTATTGGTCTTTTATTTGGATTACAGGCAGTTTACGCAAATAAAAGAGGCTGGTGGAGGGTTTATACGCAATTATTCCCAAATGTAATGGGTGAAGTTCCTTTCATTATTGGGCCATTTTTTGTCGGAGCGATTTGGATATTGAAATTTACATTTGGTAAATTTCTTCGTTATACCTTGATTAATCTTGGTGTGGATACTTTTCATATCTACGTATTTGTTAAATGGTTACAAAGGATGGGGATTGCATCGCTCATACGTTTGAAGGATTACCAAGCATTGGCTTTATTTTCATTAAATTCTGCTATTATGTACGGATTTCAGTGGCTAATCGATCAAAAGGTTAATCCGAAAAAGCCTTCATCGTTAATCAAAAGAGTTTTTTCCTAAATAAATTGAGAATGGCCAGACTCTGTAAATGTGTTCTGGCCTAGATTTATTAATTTGGATGTGTTAAATCAGGCTGTTGATTTGTGCTCCAGG
>NZ_NPDD01000104.1 GCF_002272245.1 Bacillus sp. 7884-1
CAAGTTCTAAAATCAGATTTACCTCTAACACAGCAATTATTTATATAGATTAATCAATGCTTTGGGATATCCCCATCTAAAACTTCATGCTATTATATTTCTTGTGAGTTAATTACTATGGTTGAATAATATTCAGAATATTAATAAAATAGAGTAAGAGGGGGGTTTGGATGGAACCCATTATTGCTTTAGAAAATGTATCATTTTCATACAAAATCAATGAGAATAGTTCTGTTGATGTTCTAAAAGATGTCACTTTTTCAATTTATCCTGGTGAGTATGTTGCAATAATTGGACACAATGGTTCGGGGAAATCAACATTGTCCAAGCATTTTAATGGGCTATTAACGCCCAACTCAGGGGATGTTTGGGTCCGTGGTAACAATACAAAGGACAGCAGCAAGAAGCTGGACATCCGTAAAGGAGTTGGGATGGTCTTTCAGCATCCTGATAATCAAATCGTTGCTACCATTGTCGAAGAGGACGTAGCATTTGGCTTAGAGAATATCGGTGTCCCGAAACAAGAGATGAAGCAAAGAATCGATGAGGCTTTAGAAGTCGTGAAGATGTCGGAATTTCGGAAAAGACCTCCACACCACCTATCCGGCGGACAAAAGCAAAGAGTTGCAATCGCTGGAGTGCTCGCCATGCAGCCAGACTGTATTGTATTCGATGAGTCTACGAGTATGCTTGATACCTTTGGCAGAAACGAAGTCCTTCAGGTTATGAGAAAAATGAATGAAATGGGCATGACGATTATTACAGTTACCCATCGCATGTCAGAAGCGGCAGAAGCAGACCGTATTATCGTAGTGGAAGACGGGAAAATTGTGATGGATGGAATTCCACGTGAAATTTTTAAACATAAAGAGATTTTAATGCAATTGCAATTAGATATTCCCGCTGTTAGTCAGATGGCTGAAATTATTCATAATAAAATTCCAACCTTTTCGAAAGAGTTAATCCATGAGGATGAACTGATTGATGAAGTAAAGAGAGTTTCAAAAGCAAGGAGCGGGGAGATGGTCTAATGCCTAGGAAGCCGATCATTGAAATAGGAGACTTATTTCATACATACATGAAAGGAACCCCAATGGAGCATGCAGCTCTAAAGGGGACAAGCATGGTGGTCAATGAGGGCGAATGTATTGCCATTATTGGTCATACCGGTTCAGGGAAGTCTACTCTTATCCAGCATTTTAATGGCCTGATTCGGCCGGATGCAGGGAAAGTCATCATCGATGGAGTAGATTTAACAATGAAACGAATTGATATAAAAGCCTTGAGAAGAAAGGTTGGCCTCGTTTTTCAGAATCCGGAGGATCAAATCTTTGAAAAACTAATTGGCGATGATATTGCCTACGGTCCCTTTAAATTGGGGTTGCCCTTGAAGGAAGTGAGGGAACGAGTTAAATGGGCTATGGGTATGGTCGGCTTGGATTTTGAGGAAATGAAGGACCGGCAGACATTTGCCTTAAGCGGCGGACAGAAGCGTAAAGTTGCACTCGCCGGCATACTAGCATTAAAGCCGAAGGTACTCGTTCTTGATGAACCAACAGCAGGGCTTGACCCAAGGTCCCGAAATGAATTGTTGGATAAAATAAAATCGCTTAATAAGCTAGAAAATTTAACGGTTATTTTCGTTTCGCACAATATGGAGGAAGTTGCCTATTTAGCGGACAGAATTTATGTTATGGCAAATGGTACGGATGTGCTAACTGGTTCTCCTGAAGATATATTTAGTGATAAGGAAAATCTGCAGCGCTATGAAATTGGAACACCCGAAACGGTACAAGCTTTATACAGGCTGAAAGACCTTGGATACAATGTAAATACTTCTGCTTCTACGATTTCGGAAGCAGCGGGTGAAATCATAAAGGTTCTTGCCGATGGAGAGGGGGAGAATCGTGGCTAGTGAATTTGATCTATCAAGAAATATTACGATTGGTCAATACGTACCAACAGGTTCCTTTATTCATCGTCTAGACCCGAGAATAAAGCTGTTAGTATTCACCATACTTGTCTTAGCCATAGCGCTCAATACTAGTTATCTAGGGAATGCTCTTGGGCTCTTATTATCCATTTATTTATTCTGGGCATCCAAAATCCCTATCAGTTATGGGTTATCGGGCATTAAACCTGCTATCCCCTTTATCATTATTTTAGCTGTGCTGCAGCTTATCTTCCAAGGTAATGTATTTTCTGGCGGGAAGGTATTTTTTGAGTATGGATTTATCTTGATTACCAGCGAGAGTATTCGACTGGTAATTGTTTCGGCTGTGCGTTTTGTGGAAATTATTCTATTAAGCAGTGTTCTTACGCTATCTACTTCTACAACTGATTTAACTCATGCCATTCAAAGTTTATTAAGTCCATTGAAAAAAGTAAAATTTCCTGTCCATGAAATTTCATTAATTATTACCATAGCGATTCGCTTTGTACCAACCTTTGCAATTGAAATGGAAAAAATGATGAAGGCGCAAGCATCAAGAGGGGCAGATTTCGGATCTGGGGAATGGTGGAGAATTATTCAGAGGACTAAGGATATGCTGCCAATTATTATCCCTTTATTTAATATCGCGTTATCTAGGGCAGAGGATCTAATTTTAGCAATGGAATCTCGCTGTTATACTCCTGGGAATGATAGGAGTTCTTATTCCGTTTACAAAGCAATCGGACGTGATTACATAGTATTAATGATTGGGCTATTATTTTCAGCACTACTACTTTTTTATCACTTTCCATATTAGATAGGAAATAAAAGGGGGAGAAATAGAATGAAAGGTTCATTAAGTGTTCGTAATATTGTTATTGCTGGAGTACTTGGTGCAGTTGCCATTCTTTTGGGTGTTACTCGGTTAGGGTATATACCGGTACCTACAGCGGCTGGAAATGCAACAATCATGCATATCCCTGCGATTATTGGCGGAATCATGCAGGGGCCGGTTGTAGGAGCCATCGTCGGAATTATCTTTGGTGTTTCATCTTTCTTAAATGCTACGGTTCCATTGTTCAAAGATCCATTAGTTGCCATTCTACCTAGACTTTTTATCGGTGTTATTGCGTGGCTTGTGTACGTGGGGATTCGTAGAAGGAGTGAATATCTTGCTATTGGGACTGCGGCATTCTTAGGAACCTTAACCAATACAGTCCTTGTATTAACCATGGCCGTAGTTAGGGGGTACATGGGTGCTGAGGTAGCTTGGACGGTTGCAATCACGAGCGGAATTCCAGAAGCAATCGTAGGTACGATTGTGACATTAGCTGTCGTATTAGCGTGGAAGCAAATTGGTAAAGGGAAGAAATCTAAAATCTCAGACGATCTGTAATCAAATTTTGCAAAAATCGACCCATTGTGGCTTAGGCACCAATGGGTTTCTTAATTAAATGTAATGTAAAGGGGAATAGTATGTTACATCATGTAGAGATATATGTTTCAAACCTTCAGAAAAGTATAGAATTTTGGGGCTGGCTGTTACCTGAATTAGGATACGAGCCTTTTCAAAAATGGGATTTAGGTATTAGCTGGAAACACAGAGAAACCTATCTTGTATTTGTACAAACCGAAGAAAGATATTTGGATGTTCCTTACCATCGTTGCAGAGCAGGGCTTAATCATCTTGCCTTTCATGGCAAATCAAGAGAGCATATTGATGAAATAACACAGGCTCTACTAGATAAGGGAATACAAATTTTATACAAAGACAAGCATCCGTATGCCGGGGGAAAAGATTATTACGCTGTCTTTTTCGAGGACCCGGATCGTATTAAGGTAGAACTAGTCGCACCTAGCATGGCTTAAGAATTTTTAAAAAAGTGTGATTTACATCACGAAATTCCATCACTTTTATCTTTATAATCGAAAGAAAGTATAAGGGGTGTAGAAATGGAATATCAATTCAAAACACTTTATAGTGAAATCGGCGGTCAAGAAACGATTGATAAGCTCGTTGCAGCCTTTTATCCTCGGGTATATGCAGACCCTGAATTAAGACCATTGTTTGAAGGTGACATGGAGGAAATTATGAGGAAGCAAAGAATGTTCCTTCCGCAGTTCTTGGGTGGCCCAGCTCTATATAGCCAGGAATTCGGCCCGCCGGCAATGCAACATCGTCATCTTCCTTTTGAAGTAACACCAAGAAGAGCACAGTGCTGGCTTCGTTGTATGAAGGAAGCCTTTCAAGAGATTGGTCTTTATGATAAACCAGCAGGACTTGCATTTTATGATCGGTTAACACAAGTTGCTGGGATAATGGTTAATAGTCCGGATAGAGAGTAACTATCAAAAGGGTGACCACAAAATAACCTGGTCACCCTTTTTGGTGAATAAAAACCTCTAGCTTCTAAAAAAACCACCTTCTGAATTGAATATCTGGCCTGTAATCCACTCCGCTTCTTGGCTGGCAAGGAATGCCACTAGGCGAGCTGCATCTGCAGGTATTCCAATACGTCCTAATAAAAATTTTGGCAATAATTCTTGTTTTATTTCTTCGTTCATCCACCCAGTGTCTGTAGGACCTGGGTTTACTGCATTTACTGTAATTCCAAGAGGCGCAAGCTCTGCGGATAAGGAAAGGGTAAAGGCGGAAATAGCGCCCTTGGTTGCAGCATAAGCCAATTCACCTAACATTGGTCCAAGTGCTTGTCCTGATGTTAAATTAATAATTCTACCCATCGCTTGTTGGGATTGACTAAAACGACGTGCAAATTCAACAGATAATAGGAAAGAGCCTCTCATATTTACTGCATAATGGTCATCTAGTGTTTTTGCATCTAAATTCATATATCCATCTCTTGAAGAATGGGCTGCATTATTAACCAGAATGGCAGGTGAACCTAATTCGGCTGTAACGACGTCAAGCAAATGAAATGGTGCGCTTGGATCAGCCAAATCAACTTCTAAGCTTCCACACCTAACTCCATATTCTCGGATGCTGAACTCAAATTTTTTTACCCAATCTGTATTTGAACCCCAATGGGTAAAGAATATATTTACACCTTCGGCTGCTAATTTATTGCATATCGCAGCTCCAATCCCATTTCCATGACTAACACCAGTAATTAATGCAACACAACCATTTAGTTTATAAATAAAATCACCCCCATAAATATTAATAATATTAAAAGCACATTAGAATGAACAGTGAATTCTAATGTGCTTTTATTTGTTTTATTATTTCTTCAATTTAGCCCATGTTTCATCGAGAGCCTTCATAGCTTCATTCGCTGATTTTTGTCCGCCTACATAAGCTTGAAGAGCCGCACCGAATTCCTGTCCTGCACCATCTGGATATTTCATAAACTGCCAAGAATACGTTTTTCCTTCTTGAGAGTATTTTTGAATTTCTGCTCCAAGTGGACCGATATCTTCAGCTTTTGCTTCGATTGTCTTAAAGGCTGGGATATATTTGAACTCTTTCACTAATGCTTCTTTTCCTTCTTCAGATGATACCATCCAATTTAAGAAATCCAACGCAGCTTTTTTGTCTGCATCTGGCGCACCATTGTGAACAACCCAGTTTGTGGGTACGTCGACCATTAATTTATCTGCTTGAGATGCATCATCGTTTAGTGCCATTGGGATAAAACCAACATCCATGTTAGGAGAAATTTTATCTAGCATTGGCTGAATCCAGTTACCCTGCTGGATCATCGCAGCTTCTCCGCTTGCAAATAGTGTAACCTGCGTATTATAGTCAGTTGTTAATGGATTTTTGTTGCCATATTTCATGGTTAGGTCTACTAGCTTAAAGTAATTTTCGAAGTGTTCATTTCCTTCAATTTTAGTGGTACCTTCGTTCATTCCTTTAATAAATGTATCTGCGTCATCCTGGTAGGCGAATGGAACATTTAGTCCATGGTTTGCTAATACCCACCACTCGCCGTAACCAATTGAAAATGGAATGATGCCAGCATCTTGTAATTTTTTCGCTGCGTCTTCTAATTCGGAAAAAGTAGTTGGAAGTTCAGTGATACCAGCTTGTTTAAATAACTTTTTATTGTATGCAAAACCGTACCCTTCCATATTTACAGGCTGACCATAGATCTTCCCATCAATCGTCATTGGCTCTAATGCAGCTTCATAGGCATCCTTTACCCATGGCTGATCAGATAAATCTTCAAACTTATCCTGCCATGTCAGAGCTTCTTGATAACCGCCGTTGCCAAAGATATCTGGTGCTTTGTTGGAGGCAAACTTTGCTTTTAGAGCAGCAGAACCGTCTGCGCCGCCACCAACTGATTCAATGTTGAAAGTTACGTTTGGATGATCTTTTGTATATTTGTCTGTTAAAGCTTTTAATTGGTCGGCGATTTCAACCTTTCCATTAAAGAGATCAACTACCACTTTATCTTCCTTCCCATCGCTGTTCTTCTTATCTCCAGATGTACTATCGCTGCTACATGCTGATAAAAGAAGTGATGCGGATAATAGACCTGCTGCTAATGAATACTTTTTAAAAGCCATTTTCTTTTCCCCCTAGAAATATTTTTATTTTATAGATCTCTGCTGTCTAATGCAGACAACAGAGGGTGTCCACGTTGTTATTTAATAGACCCACTGGTAATTCCTTGAATAATGTGTTTTTGCATGGTAAAGAAGAAGATTAATAACGGAATAATACCGATTACTAATGCTGCAAGTGCTAAATCCCACTGTTTTGTATACTGTCCAAAGAAGAAGAAGGTCGCTAATGGAATGGTCCTAAGCTCTGGGTCCTGAAGTACAAGTGATGGTAATAAGAAGTCATTCCAGATCCATAGGCTGTTTAGGATGACGATGGTAACCGTAATTGGTTTTAATAATGGAAAAACAATTCTCCAGAACACTCCAAATCGTGAACAGCCGTCAATGATTGCTGCTTCTTCAAGCTCTAACGGAATTCCTTTAATAAAACCGTGATATAAGAAGATGGTCATACCTGATCCAAATCCTAAATACATAAAGACAAGGCCCCAGATACTGTTTAAAATACCCAAGTTACCGGCTGTTTTGATAAGTGGAATCATGAGTGATTGAAAAGGAATGATCATCGCGGCAACGAATGTCATGAAAATGATATTACTAATTTTCTTTTTGGTTCTAACGAGCATATACGCCGCCATCGAACAAAAGATAACGAGAACGATATTACTAGCGATTGTGATGAGTAACGAGTTTTTAAATACAATTAAAAAGTCTAATTTTTCGAATGCATTAACATAGTTATCGAACATTAGCACTTTCGGCAGGGACGATGTATTGGTTAAAATCTCGGCAAATGATTTCAGGGAGTTTGAAAACACATAATAGAATGGGACTAAAAAGACAAGACCGAGCAGGATCGCAAGGATTTCAATAATAGATGTTCTCCATATATACCTGTTGCCCATTAAGATTCTACCTCCCTTTTCTTTGAAATCGTAACTTGAAGGACGGTAATCGCTGCTACGACAATGAAGAAGATTAATGCTTTTGCCTCACCAATACCGTAACGGTTATTAACAAATGCTTCTGTATAAATGTTAAGCGCCAGCATTTCTGTTGATTTAAATGGACCGCCGTTTGTCAACGACAGGTTTGCATCAAAGACTTTAAAAGATGAAGCGGTTGTTAAAAATAAACAAATTGTTACAGCTGGTGCAACAAGCGGCATTGTGATATGGCGAAGAATCTGAAATCTATTGGCCCCGTCAATTCTTGCTGCTTCAATTAATTCCTGCGGGACGTTTTGCAATGCTGCAATATAGATAATCATAATGTAGCCTGCTCCCTGCCAAAGACTGACAATGACAATTCCCCAGAATGCAGTATTCGCATCACCTAACCACGCTAACTCAAAAAAAGGAATCCCTGTTAGCTCTCCTATGGATGCAAATCCTTTTACGAAAATAAACTGCCAGATAAATCCTAAGATCAAGCCACCGATTAAGTTAGGCATGAAGAAAACGGTACGTAAAAGGTTTCTCGTTTTTAACCTTTGTGCAACAAGTAATGCTAATCCAAAACCAATTACATTGGTTAGTATAATAGAAACGACTGTATATTTTGTTGTTAGCATAAATGATTGTTGAAATTGCTTGTCCTCTGAAAATAGGTATTTAAAATTATCCAGTCCCACCCATTTGACTGTTCCTGTTATCCCGTTCCAATCTGTAAAAGCATAGTAAATACCTGTAAAGAAGGGGATTAGTACGATTAGTGTAAACGCTAACAAAACTGGTCCGACAAATAGGGTAAATAACCCTGCATCTTTCCATTTCTTCTTATTCATAAAAGAAACAGATTCAGAAACTTTCGTGCTTTTCTGTTTTGTGATGGCTGACCCCTTTACTGTATCCAGCTTACTTTCGTTATTCATTCCCTGCACCTCCATAACCTTATTTTAGTGAATAGAGGAAAATTTGAAAGGGCTTACATTGACCAATAGGGTGGAAAATATTGAACTATCGAAATATTGAACTATTAAAAATAAAACTGTGCTACAATGTTCTAAAAATAATGGTAAGGGGGAGGTTAGTTTTTTACTATATTTAACTAGCCATAATGATATGGGATGGAGTATACGGAAAAAACTGATTATCTTCTTACTTTTAGCTACCGTTGTCCCTTTTGGAAGTTCCATTGCGATTACTTACTTTCACACGACAAAGTCACTTGATGAGCGTTTTGTTTCTACCAATCACGAGTTGATTAAAAAAGGAGAAGAAGAACTGACTACTTATTTAAACGATGTAGCGCAAATGTCATCCGTTCTTTATAGGTATACTCCGTTTATGAATGTGATGAGAGAGGGAATCTCACAGAACTTTAGTAGTAATCAGGAAGAAGTACGGAGAGCACTTGCTTATTTATTCAATTCTCGTCCCGAAATTGAACAGATGCATCTCTACATTGATCGAGATAAAGAATCCTACACGAACTATCATTCAAGAATTAGCGGGAGGGCGAAGTATGAGGATGTTTTTTCGCATCCCTACTATTACCAATTAATGCGGTATCCCGGTTTTTCAATTGCTGAACCACCCCATGAAATTTATAGTTATAACGATATATCTGTGATTCCAAATTCGGAGAAAAAGGCTGTATTAAGTTTCCATAATATCATTCGGGATGTTCCGTTAGAAAGATTTTTAGGCTTTTTATCGATTGATATTAACCTTTCAAAAATAAGTGCCATTTCCGACCGTTTGTATACGAAAGATTTAGAGGATTTTTATATTATGAGTGAAAATGACATCATTATTTACTCTTCCAATGAAAAAGAAATTGGAAAAGTCAATAAAGAAAAGTGGTTTAAGCAAGTGAAGAAGGAGCCGGAAGGACGGAAAAGCCTTGAATGGAAGGATGCACAGTTTTCTGGTTTCATCGTCCATGAAAAGTTTTCGGAATCGTTTGAAGACTGGTATATCGTGAAACGAATTCCATACGATGTTCTTTATAAAGGTGCTAGAGAAACAGCCTTAATCAACATTTTGATTGGTTTGATTACACTTGTATTTGCTTTACTTGGTACCCTGTTTGTTTCCTTTAAGCTCACTGCCCCTATAAAAGTGTTGATTAGAAATATGAAAAAAGTAGAGAATGGTGAATTCAAGGCTGATTTTGAAACACTCGGGACCGATGAAATTGGCATGCTGGGAAGGCATTTTAAATTAATGATTGCCAAAATCGATGAATTAATTGAGAGCGAATATAAATTGGAGATTGAAAATAAAGCATCACAGCTGCGGGTGCTGCAATCGCAAATTAATCCGCATTTCCTGTTTAACGCTTTTCAGTCTATTGGAACATTGGCGCTCAAGTCTAAAGCGGTTCCGGTTTATACCCTCCTCACTTCTTTATCGAATATCATGAGATACAGCATGAATATGAAGGACGATATTGTTCCGTTTACAGCAGAGCTGAATCATGTTAAATCATACCTATTATTGCAAAAACAGCGATTTGACGAGCAGTTTGATTTTGAACTGAATATCGAGGAAGAAGTCAAAGAGATACTCGTTCCCAAAATGATTTTACAGCCCATTGTGGAGAATTGTTTTAAACATGGCTTTGATCAGCACATAGACAAAGCATGGATTCAAATTGAAGCATATCTCGAGAATGACAATATGGTCTTAATCAATATAAAGGATAATGGAATGGGTCCAAGCGATGAACAACTTGAAAAAATCCGCATGGAACTATTTCATGGCAATTCAAAAGCAGACATGCAAAGAGAAGCGATAGGGTTAAAAAATATTTATGACCGATTGCAGATTTATTATCACAATCAGGCAAACCTGTTAGTTAACCGGAATGAAGAAGGTGGTTTTACGGTTACCATCCAAATTCCAAAGGTAATACCGAAAGAGGTGGAACATTCATGAAGGCGTTAATCGTTGATGATGAAAACCATGTGCGAGATGGAATTAAGATACTAGCTGATTGGGAGCAAAATGGAATTCAAGAAATATATGAGGCTGGAAACGGTGAAGAAGCTATTAAGCTTATTCAAATCATCCGTCCTGAAATAATTTTTTCTGATATGAAAATGCCAAAAGTGGATGGAACTCAGCTTTTAGAGTGGATTAAAGAAAATCATCCAAACAGTAAGACGATTGTGGTGACAGGATACGATGACTATCATTATATGAGAAAAGCAATCCATTTCGGCAGTTCAGACTATCTCTTAAAGCCTATCGAACCGGAAATTTTAAATCAAACATTGGAAAAAGCGGTTAGTGAATGGAAGAAAGAAGAAGTTGAAAGGAAAAGAAACGAAACTAGTTCTCTGCTGATTAATGAAATGAAACCTGTTTTTCGAGATCGCAAGCTTACACAGCTAATGAAAAGTGATAGTATACAAGATGAAAAATATGAAGTATTCGAATGGTTACAACAGTCGCGGCAGTATATTTTAGCTCTTGTCAGAGTCAATGGGAAGACGATTGAGGCATTTCAAGGAGATCGAGATCTAACTTATTTCTCAATTTTAAATGTTATAAATGAAATTTTAATGGAATATGAGTGTGGAATAGGATTTCGTTACTTATCCAAGAAAGGCCAAATCATCATTATTTTTTGGGACAAGTTCGAGCGGATTGAAAATCATTTAGTTCGAATGTATAGGGCACTTAAGGAGTTGATGGATATCTCTTGCCCAATTGCTGTCGGGAAATTAGTAAACAGCAGTACTAGGTTAATGGATTCTTATCATCAAGCTAGAGAGGTTTTATTAAATAGAGATATCTTAATAGATAGTGAAAACAGAGTCTTTATAAAATCATTACAATCTCCTCCAATTGTAAAAAGTTTGATGTCATATGCACCAAGTATCGAACTAGCTATCAAAACTGGCGAAATAGGTGCTTTTGAAGAATTAATCAATCAAATAGCAGAGGATCTTACAGAAAACAACTATTTATCTCTAAGACAGTTGTTAAATCTTCAAAATGAATATATGGTCATAAGCAATAAGTGGTTTAAGTACTACAATTTTTCATTTAAAGAACCAGAAGGTATTGAGGAGAGGCTTGAATTGTTTTTCGATTCAAACGGCACGTTTAAACTAGAAGAGTATAAAAAGAGAATAAAGCGTGAAATTGCCACTTTTTTAAAGAAAGTAAAGAAAAGCACACTGCAAAAGAATAAGAATATAATAATTGATATTGAAAAGTACCTTCAGGAAAATTTTGATCGGGATGTAAAACTGCAGGAGATATCAGAACATTTCTATATCAGTAGAGAATATATCTCAAGGAAATTTAAACAGGAATTTAATGAGAACATCTCCGACTATATCGTGAGAATTAGAATGGAAAAGGCAAAATCTTTATTGAAGAATAGTCAGTTAAAAATCTATGAGATTGCGAACATGATTGGCTATCAAGATGATAAGTATTTTCGGAAGGTATTTAAGAAGGTCGAGGGAATTACTCCGAATGAATATCGAGCAGAATATGAGAAACGGTGATAAGCAGAGAAAGATCCTCTTTCACTACTTATTTTTTTTACAATAGGAAAAAGAATGAATTTTTTGTAAATTTATATATGATTATTTCACTATGTTTATTTACATGACTTTAACCAAGTCTAAATGGTAACTACATATGTACTAAACAATTCACCCGTACAATTTTATATGTAGGAGCAGACATATAAAAAGGGAGATGGGGAAAAATGAAAAAAGCATTTGTGATTGGAGCAGGCCTGACTTTTAGTTTGTTATTTAGTCCTTTTCAACAGGCTTTTGCAGCAGAAACAACTGGGGAGTTACGAAAAGTGGATAATGTTGCTCACCGTGGTGCATCAGGGTATGCACCGGAAAATACGATTGCCGCTTTTGATAAAGGCGTCGAAATGAAAGCTGATTATATTGAAATTGATGTCCAAAGAAGCAAGGATGGGGAATTGGTTATCATTCATGATACAAAGGTTGACAGAACAACTGATGGGACAGGAAGTGTGAAGGATTTAACCTTTGAACAACTTAGAAGCCTCGATGCAGGCAGCTGGAAGGGGGAAGAATTCAAAGGAGAAAAAATACCTACCTTCGATGAAATTCTTGACCGTTACCATGGCAAGGTTGGTATTTTAATAGAATTAAAGGCACCTGAGCTTTATCCTGGAATTGAAGCACAGGTTGCACAGAAACTAAAAGAGCGAAACCTAGATAAACCGCAGAATGAAAAAATTATTATTCAATCTTTTAATTTTGAATCTATGAAAATAACAAATAGTTTGCTTCCAAAGGTGCCGATTGGTGTCCTTACCTCCAATAGAGCCCACACAACTGAACAAGCTTTGAAAGAATTTGCAACTTATGCTGATTACTTTAATCCAAGTTATGGAATCGTATCAAAAGAATTGGTCGATCAAGTGCACGCGCTTGGAATGAAAATTCAATCCTGGACGGTTCGCAGCCAAGAAGCAGCTGATTTCCTTTTAGAAATGAACGTAGATGGAATTATTACGGATTATCCTGATTATGTAGATCCAAGAAAATAGGACAAACTATCACAAAAAGAGGGAAAGCTTCATCCCTCTTTTTTCTAATATTCCTGATGTCTGTATACCCCTGGAGCAACGCCATACCTCTTATGAAATACGTATCCATTTGTGTGATACGAATAGCCGCAAAATAAAATATTTGTTGTCATATGCTCCCTCATTATTATTAAAATAGCAAAATAGTAGATGTTTTGATTATATCATCTATGTTTTATTGCGATATAAAACTGTAAGATGTATTCAAATAAGGAAGGTTTTTAAGAAATGGGGGTTAAGGATAAAAAAATTCCAATAGCTGTACAAATAGAAAAGTAAATTCATATGGGAGTTGATTATTATGGTTAAAGTAACAGTGTGGAATGAAAACCGTCATGAACAAAAAAATCCAGTTGTAAGAGATATTTACCCTAATGGGATTCACGGTACGATAGCAGAATTTTTAAAGGAAAACAGTCATGAAGTAACGACTGCTACTCTAGACGAACGAGAGCATGGCTTAACGGATGAAGTGCTAGACAATACAGAGGTATTAGTTTGGTGGGGGCATTTAGCACATGGTGAAGTAAAGGATGAAATTGTTCAAAAGGTTCAGCAACGTGTCCTCGACGGTATGGGTCTAATTGTTCTTCATTCCGGGCATTTCTCAAAAATCTTTAAAACATTAATGGGAACAAGCTGTGATTTAAAATGGCGGGAAGCAGACGAAAAAGAAAGACTTTGGGTCGTAAGCCCAAGCCATCCTATTGTAGAAGGTATCTCAGAGTATATTGAATTAGAAAAGGAAGAAATGTATGGGGAACATTTTGATATTCCACAGCCAGATGAACTGATCTTTACAAGCTGGTTTGAAGGAGGGGAAGTATTCCGCAGCGGATGTACTTACAAACGTGGGAATGGAAAAGTATTTTACTTCCGTCCAGGCCATGAAACATATCCTACTTACCACAACAAAGACATTCAACTTGTCATTAGCAATGCAGTGAAATGGGCAGAGCCGGTAAAGCGTGAACGTCCAGTCTATGGAAATGCAAAACCACTAGAAGTTATTGCAGGGAAATAAGAATGGGAAAAATTAAAAGTAGGCGTGAAACAGTCCAGATATAGAACTATGAAGATAACGCCTCAGCCGCCTATTGGGGTGAGGAGTTTTTTTGTGTTATAGTATTTTTTATTAGTTTGGCGGGAGGGTCATAGTGTGAAAATGAATGATCAATGGTGGAAGAAAAGTGTCGTGTATCAAATTTATCCGAGAAGCTTTATGGATGGGAATGGGGATGGGATTGGCGACCTGCAAGGTATTTTAGAAAAACTTGATTACTTAAAGGAATTAGGGATAGATGTTATTTGGCTGAGTCCTGTTTATGATTCACCAAATGACGATAATGGGTATGACATCCGTAACTACCAAGCAATCATGAATGAGTTTGGAACCATGGATGACTTTGATCAGCTTCTTGAAGAAATACATAAAAGAGATATGAAGCTCATCATGGATTTGGTGGTTAACCATACTTCTGATGAACATGATTGGTTTGTAGAATCAAAAAAGTCGAAAGATAATCCATATAGAGACTATTATATATGGCGTGAGAAACCGAATAATTGGGGCTCAGTTTTTGGCGGGTCTGCATGGGAGTATGATGAAAAGACAAATGAATATTATCTTCATTTATTCTCAAAAAAACAGCCGGATTTAAATTGGGAAAACCCTAAGCTTAGAAATGAAGTCTACCAAATGATGAGATTTTGGCTCGACAAAGGGATCGACGGCTTTCGTATGGATGTTATTAATTTTATTTCCAAACATCCAGAACTTCCGGATGGTACAAAAGGTGAGGGACAAACATTTGGTGATGGCAGCCCATACTTTATGAATGGACCAAGGATTCATGAATTTTTGCATGAAATGAACCAAGAGGTTTTATCGAATTATCCAGCAATGACCGTTGGTGAAATGCCTGGCGCTTCCCCTGATTTTGCGATTTCTTATACAGATCCGGACAGAAAAGAAGTAAATATGATTTTTACTTTTGAACACATGGATTTAGACAGTGGACCAGGAGGAAAGTGGAACATAAAGCCCCTTCATTTACCAGACTTAAAAGAAAACTTGGCGAAGTGGCAAACTGCCTTACATAATAAAGGCTGGAACAGTTTGTATTGGAACAATCATGATCAACCGCGGATTGTTTCACGGTTCGGAGATGATCAGAACTACCGAGTGGAATCTGCAAAGATGCTCGCAGCTTGTCTTCACTTCATGCAGGGAACACCGTATATTTATCAAGGTGAAGAAATTGGGATGACGAATGTGAAATTTGATTCGCTAGAAGATTATCGTGATATTGAGACGATGAATATGTATAAAGAAAGAATAGCTTTAGGGTATACCCATGAGGAAATCATGAAGTCTATTTATGTAAAAGGCAGGGATAATGCCCGAACACCAATACAGTGGGATACTACTGCTAATGGTGGTTTTACAACCGGTACTCCTTGGATAAGGGTAAATCCAAGATACGATGAAATTAACGTCAAAGCAGCTTTAGAGGATCCGCAATCTATCTTTTATTTCTATCAAAAATTAATTGCCCTTCGAAAAGAAATGAATATTATCATTGAAGGGGTCTTTAAATTGCTATTAAAGGATAGTACAGAAGTATTTGCTTATGAGCGCAATTGGAAGGATGAACAACTCCTTGTTTTGTGTAATTTCAGTTCATCTGCAGTTGTGATTGAGGATGAGGAATTGCTGACAAGAATGCGGGAATCTAAGCTGGTAATTTCCAATTATGAGGATGGTAATATGAGCATTTTACGCCCTTATGAAGCAGTTGTATTAAAAATTTAAAGCTCCGGATTGAGGACTACTATCTGGCGGCACGA
>NZ_NPDD01000105.1 GCF_002272245.1 Bacillus sp. 7884-1
AATCTATCTGGCGACACGAGAGATTTGTCCGCAAGCCCCTGGATAAAGGACTAATCTATGTGGCGGCATGTGAGATTTGTCCCCAATACCTTAGATTACAAACGAATCTTCCTGGCCATATTCAGACATAATTTGGTGATTCCGATGGCAACCGAGTCCGAATCAGCCGCTTTTTGAAATATTCTAAGATAATGCTGTTCGAAAACAGCGAAAAGTCAAAACAAAAGGGCTGCCTAGAAGGCGCCCTTTTGTTTTGACTAAAATTCTAAGATTGCAAACCCATTGCTCTGTAACTGGACAATATCATTTGAAAGCTCAATTACTTGACCAGTCCAAAGATTTTTAACCGTTTTTTCATTAAGCCTATATGGTAGAGGATATTCTACCGAATTGCTGCTAGTGTTGAGAATAACAATTATGGATTTATCATCATTCGATTTCATATAGGCCAGACATTTGTCGTGGTGTTCCGGGTCAATAAAGGAAAGTTCCCCAGCATTCCTAAGTAAAGGATGCATCATTCTCAGTTGTATCAGCTTTTGGATATGGTTAAATAAATCAGCATTCTGCTTCTCTTTCTCCCATTCCATACATTTTCGGCAGCCCGGATCCTGAGTTCCGCTCATTCCTATTTCATCCCCATAATAAATACAAGGAGTTCCGATAAAGGTTAACAACAAAGTAAACACCTGCTTAACCCTGTCCATATCCTCCTCGCATTCCGTTAAGATTCTAGGAGTATCATGACTGCCTACGAGATTAAATGCCACTTCGTTAATATTTCTAGTGTACATATGAATCACACCAGTCATGCTCTCAACAAATTCTTTCGCGGTAATGCTTTGCTTTGCAAGCAGTTTAAGAATATTCGTTGTGAAAGGATAATTCATGACTGCATCGAATTGGTCTCCCCTAAGCCAAGGCATAGAGTCATGCCATATTTCCCCTAATATATATAGGTCAGGCTTGATAGCCTTTACCTCTTTTCGGAATTCTCTCCAAAAGGCGTGGTCTACTTCATTTGCCACATCGAGCCTCCAGCCGTCAATATCAAACTCTCTTACCCAATAACGCCCAACCTCTAGTAAATATTCCTTTACTTCTGGGTTCTCCGTATTCAGTTTTGGCATAAAGGGGGTAAAGGCAAAAGTATCATAATTAGCTTGTGGTTTTGTCATAACCGGGAACTCATCGATATGAAACCAATCCTTAAATAACGATTTTTCTCCCTTTTCCAAGACATCTTGAAAAGGTGGGAAGTAAAACCCACTATGGTTGAATACAGCATCCAGCATTATTTTAATTCCATTTTGATGACAAGCATTCACTAATTCCTTAAAGGTTTCCTTTGTTCCGAACTGTGGATCAATCTCCATGTAGTCAATCGTATCGTATTTATGATTGGAGTATGCTTTGAATATAGGGGTAAAGTATATCCCTGTAATACCTAGTTCTTTTAAGTAAGGGATATTTTGAATTACTCCTTCTAAATCACCTCCGAAAAAATTCGAGGGTGACGGCTCTTCACTGCCCCAAGCTAGTACACCTTCAGGGTCATGATTCTTATTTCCATTTGCAAACCGTTCAGGGAATATCTGATACCAGACAGTATCCTTTACCCAAGAAGGTGCGTTGAAGATATCTGCACTGTTCATATAAGGAAAACAGAAATAGTATGCAGTATCATCTAATGGCGGTTCAGAATAAAAACCCTTCTCAGTAAAACATACAGTTTCAATACCATCATCTAAAATAAATCCATAGCGAAGTCGTCTAAACGGAGGGTAAATAGCTGCAAACCAATAATCAAATAATTGGTCAGAACCACTTTTCCGCATAGGAGTAGTTGATGTTTGCCACTCTTTATCCTTCCATTCATAGGGATCTCCATGGACGAGAGTGACCTTTTGAAGGTCATTCTTTTTTGTGCGGATGGTAATATGTACTTCATTTTCTGTGCAAACGTATGCATAATTATCTTTAGGTCGATGATAAATTGCTTCCTTGAACAATGGAACCAGCTCCTTATTAATTCTTATAATTAAAGGTTAATGTACCCGAAAATCCTTGTCAATACTATATGTTTTAAGGGTTGTTTTTTCTTTAATATAGTAAGTGAATTAATAGTATTGTCTGCTTTTTTTAAAAAAGTAGTTGTAAAATAAAAAAATGGGCTTATAATGAAAATATGTTGCGCAAACGTTTTCGCAAATGAAAGCGCTGACTAATGCTTGTGCAATGTGAATGATTCCTATTCAAAATACAGGAGGAGAAAAAATGAAAAAAGCACTTTCGATTTTCATGATGGTTGTTTTAGTGTTAGGTGTACTTTCTGCTTGCGGTCCAAAAAGAGATACAGAAAGCACTAATGACACTGGGAAAAAGGAAGAAACAGCAAAACCAGAAAAACTAGTAGTTTGGGAAGATAAAGATAAATCAGGCTGGCTAGAAAAGGTAGCGGCTGATTTCGAAAAAGAATATGGAATTAAAATTGAGTATAAAGAAGTTGAAATGGCTACAAAAATGCGCGATCAGCTTCGTCTTGACGGCCCAGCAGGGACTGGCCCAGATATCGTAACATTACCTCACGATCAAATTGGTCAAGTGGTAACAGAAGGGCTTCTTGCTGAACTTAAATTAGATAAAGAAGTTACCGATAAATTCTCTCAATCATCTATTGATGCACAAACGTATGATGGTAAAATTTACGGACTTCCAAAATCCTCTGAAACACCAGTATTTGTTTACAATAAAGATTTAATGACAGAAGCTCCAAAGACAATGGACGAGCTTTACACTTTCTCTAAAGATTTCACGAAAGATGGAAAATTCGGTTTCTTAGGACTATGGGATAACTTCTATTTCGCTTATGGCATCATCGGCGGTATGGGAGGATATGTTTTCAATAATAACGGTGGAACGCTTGATCCTGCTGACATCGGCTTAAATAACAAAGGTGCTGTTGAAGGTACTGAATATATCCAAAAATGGTACTCAGAAGGATTATTCCCTAATGGTATCATCGGTGAAAATGGCGGATCTGCAATGGATGGTCTTTTCACAGAGGGTAAAGTTGCTGCTGTTATGAACGGACCATGGTCATTCCAGCCATACAAAGATGCTGGTATTAATATCGGTGTTGCAGCTCTTCCAACTCTTCCAAACGGCGACCATGTAAAAACATTCATGGGTGTTAAAGGATGGCATGTATCAGCTTACTCTAAAAACCAAGAATGGGCTTCAAAATTCTTAGAGTTTATTACAAATGATGAAAATGCTAAATATCGCTTCGAACAAACAGCTGAGGTTCCAACAAATACAGCATTGGTTGATGATCCTGCGATTACGGAAAATGAAGGAGCAAAAGCGGTTGCTGAACAATCTCAATATGCTCTTCCAATGCCAAACATTCCAGAAATGGGCCAAGTTTGGGATCCTATGGCAAAATCACTTCAAACAGTTGTAACTGGTAAAACAGAACCTAAAGCAGCTCTTGATTCTGCAGTTGAACAAATTAAAGCAAATATTGCTTCTACAAAGTAATAGATTAATAGTTCGGCAGTACCTCAGAGAGTTTGGGGTACTGTCGACCAATTATGATAGTTTTGCTGCTTTATGAAGGAAAAACAACTCTTTTCCTTGATCAAGCATTGAAGCTTATAAAATGACATTAGAAAGGGGAGTTTAGGATGTCTAAAGATTTATCCTATGCAACCAGTCACCGTAAGAAAGCGTTGATTCTTTCCGTAATCCCTGGGTTAGGTCAGCTTTATAACAAACAGTTTTTAAAGGGAGCCTCCTTTCTCATCATGAGTGCCGCTTTTTTCTATGTTTTTTATGATTTATTAAACATAGGATTATGGGGATTAGTTACATTGGGAGAAATACCATTTACAGACCATTCTATTTTCTTATTAGTCTACGGAATTCTAGCCCTTATTGTTTTAGTCTTTGGAATTGGGTTTTATTTGTTTAACCTGCGCGACGCTTATAAGGTTGGGTTAAATCGCGATAATCATGAACCTATTAGTACAGTAAAGGAACAATATAGAAATCTTATTGATAATGGTTTTCCTTATTTAATCATGTCTCCTGGATTTTTATTGCTGGTGTTTGTTGTTGTTTTTCCAATTCTATTCGTGTTATTTCTAGCATTCACGAACTACGATCTTTATCATTCTCCTCCAGCGAAATTAGTAGATTGGGTATTATTTAAAAACTTTGTTGATATCTTTAAGGTTGATATGTGGCGTCAAACCTTCTTCTCTGTTTTATCATGGACGTTGGTTTGGACCTTCGTTGCTACTACCTTCCAAGTAGCATTGGGGATATTCCTAGCAATTATCGTTAATCAAAAGGATTTGAAAGGAAAAGCAATTATCCGTACCGTCTTTATTCTTCCTTGGGCCGTACCGGCATTCGTTTCTATTCTTGTTTTCGCAGGAATGTTCAATGAATCATTTGGTGCGATTAACAGAGACATTCTAGGGTTCTTCGGTATAGAAGGTTTCCCATGGATGACAGAGCCAATATTCACAAGAATAGCTCTAATACTTATGCAAACATGGCTTGGCTTCCCATTCATTTTCGCAATGACAACAGGTGTCCTGCAGTCTATTTCACAGGATCTTTATGAAGCCGCTACTGTTGATGGTGCATCCAATTTCCAAAAGTTTAAAAATATCACATTGCCGCTCGTACTATATGCAATCGCACCTGTTTTAATTACACAATATACGTTTAATTTTAATAACTTTAATATCATTTACTTATTTAATGGCGGAGGACCTGCGATTACTGGCCAAAACGCCGGCGGAACAGATATCTTAATTTCTTGGATTTACCGCCTGACAATGACTTCAGCACAATACTCGAAGGCAGCGACGTTAACCATGCTGTTATCGATTATTGTTATAACAGTTGCCATCTGGCAGTTTAAAAGAACAAAATCATTCCAAGAAGAGGATATGATGTAATATGAAAAAACAAAATTTTGTTAGACTCACCCTTACGTATCTCGTTGTCTTAATCATGTTTGTTATCATCCTATATCCACTCGCATGGATTATCGGTTCATCTTTTAACCCGGGTCAAAGTTTATCGGGATCAAATATCATTCCTAAGAATGCGACATTAGCCCACTATAAAGAGTTATTTGATACGAGTAAAAGTAATTATGTATTTTGGTATATTAATTCTTTAAAGGTTAGTATTTTAACCATGCTATTTACGGTTATCTTAGTAAGCTTTACAGCATATTCATTCTCACGATATCGATTCGTTGGACGTAAAAATGGCTTGATGACATTTTTGATTTTACAAATGATTCCAAACTTTGCTGCGCTCATTGCCATTTACATTTTAGCTACTCTAACTCATTTAATCGATACTCATTTAGGTCTAATCCTTGTATATGTCGGCGGGCAAATACCGATGAACACCTGGTTAATGAAAGGTTACTTAGACACCATTCCAAAGGAACTCGATGAGTCAGCAAAGATTGATGGAGCAGGACATTTACGAATCTTCTTTCAAATTGTCATGCCGCTTGCAACACCTATTCTTGCGGTAGTAGCTCTTTTCTCTTTCATTGCACCTTTTGCGGATTTCATTGTCGCAAGTATTTTACTTAGGACAGAAAAAAATTATACACTTGCTGTTGGTCTCTACGATCTAGTAGCAAAACAATTTGGTGCTGAATTTACTACTTTTGCAGCGGGTGCTGTATTGATTGCTGTTCCAATAGCGATACTATTCTTATCTTTCCAACGCTTCTTCGTGTCTGGATTAACTGCAGGAGGAACAAAAGGTTAAAGTACTGAGGTAGAAAATACTAATCCTCGCCTTTATAATTAATTTAAAACACCCTTTGAGAGGGGCGCAGGAAATGGCAGTTACGATTAAGGATGTTGCAGCACTCGCTAACGTTGCTCCATCAACGGTTTCAAGAGTGATAGCTGACAGTCCGAGAATTAGTGAAGAAACAAAACAAAGAGTAAAAAAAGCGATGGAGCAGCTTGGGTACCATCCCAATTTTAATGCGAGAAATCTAGCAAGCCAATCCACTCAGGTGTTAGGTCTTGTCATGCCGAGTTCGAAGGATGTTGGATTTCAAAATCCTTTTTTCCCTACAGTATTACAGGGAATCAGCGAAGGGGCACAAGAGAAAAATTATGCCTTGCAAATGTCAACAGGTAAATCAGAGCAGGAAGTTCTTGATGCTGTGATTCAAATGGTGCAAGGTAAAAGAGTAGATGGAGTGATACTTCTTTATTCTAATGTTGATGATCGAGTTATATCTTATCTAAAAGAGCAGAGGTTTCCTTTTGTTCTAATCGGAAAGCCTTATCTGGATATGGAAGAAATAACTCATGTTGATAATGATAATGTCCGTGCAGCGAAAGATGCGACGGAGTATTTAATAAGCTATGGACACGAGAAAATTGGTTTTATCGGCGGAAGTAAAGAGCTTATGGTAACGGTCGATCGTATTTCGGGATATCAACAAGCTTTGAAAAATGCCGGTCTTACCATTAGCAACGAATATATGATTCATGAAGAGTTTCTAAGAGAAGGTGGTCAAGGGGCTGTCCGTGAATTAATGGCCCTTGACCACCCGCCTACAGCCCTTGTTGTAGCAGATGATTTTATGGCTTTAGGTGTTCTCAATAAACTGGATGAACTCGGAATTAATGTACCAGATGACGTATCTATTGTTAGCTTTAATAATGTGCTGCTTGCAGAATTGGCAAGACCGCCATTAACCTCAGTGGATATCAATATATTTGATCTTGGCTATCAGGCATCGAAAAACTTAATTGTTATGGTGGAAAATAGCAATGAACCTACTAAACGCTTAATCATTTCTCATCGAATAATTGAACGTTCATCGTGCACAAAGCCAAATCCTCAAAGAGGATTGGAAAGGAATTAACATGAAAAAAATATGGTGGAAAGAAGCAGTTGCCTATCAAGTTTATCCCCGCAGCTTTATGGATTCTAACGGGGATGGAATAGGTGATATTCAAGGGATTATTTCTAAGTTAGACTATCTGCAAGAATTAGGGATTGATGTGATTTGGATTAGTCCAATGTATCAATCACCAAATGATGATAATGGATATGACATTAGTGATTATCAAGAGATAATGAACGAATTCGGGACCATGGCTGATTTTGACCAGCTATTACATGAAACGCACCAACGCGGCATGAAGCTGATACTAGATTTAGTGATCAATCATACAAGCGATGAGCATCAATGGTTTATTGAATCTCGTTCGTCAAAGGAAAGTCCAAAGCGGGACTGGTATATTTGGAGAGACGGGAAAGATGGGAAAGAGCCGAATAATTGGGAGAGTATTTTTGGCGGTTCTGCATGGGAGTATGATGAAGAAACCGACCAATACTTTTTGCATATTTTTTCGAAAAAGCAGCCCGACCTTAACTGGGAGAATAAAGAGGTTCGACAATCACTTTATGATATGGTGAATTGGTGGCTTGATAAAGGAATCGATGGATTCCGTGTCGATGCTATCAGTCATATCAAAAAAGAAGCTGGCCTAGAGGACATGCCAAATCCTAAAGGATTAAAATATGTTTCTTGTTTTGATAAAATGATGAATGTTGAGGGTATTCATACGTTTTTAGAAGAGTTAAAGGAAGAGACTTTTTCTAAGTATGACATCATGACGGTAGGCGAAGCGAATGGAGTAACGGTTGACGATGCGGCTGATGTTGATCAGTGGGTTGGAGAAAAACACGGGAAATTCAATATGGTTTTTCAATTTGAGCACCTTAATCTTTGGGATGCTGAAGTGAAAAAAGAACTTAATATCATTGAACTGAAAGATGTTTTATCCCGCTGGCAGAAGGGGCTTGAAGGTAAAGGCTGGAATGCCCTTTTCATTGAAAATCATGATAAAGCTCGTGTGGTCTCCACTTGGGGCAATGACAAGGAATACTGGCGCGAAAGTGCAACCGCTTTTGCTGCTATCTATTTCTTGATGCAGGGTACACCTTTCATTTATCAAGGACAAGAAATTGGCATGACAAATGTCCAATTTGACTCTATTGATGATTATAATGATGTTTCCGCAAAGAATATGTACCGTTTGAAGAAAGCAGAAGGAGCATCCCATGAAGAAATTATGGAAGTAATTTGGTCTTCTGGCCGAGATAATTCTCGGACTCCTATGCAGTGGTCAGATGAAGTAAATGCTGGATTCTCTACGGGTAGTCCATGGATAAAAGTTAACCCCAATTATAAAAGTATTAATGTTGAATTCCAGAAAAAAGATGAGACATCGATACTGAATTTCTACAAAAAAATGATTCAGTTAAAAAAAGCTAATGAAGTGTTCACTTATGGCACCTATGATTTATTATTGGCGGAAGATCCGCAGGTTTATGCATACACTAGAATGTTAAACCAGGATAAGGTGCTGGTAATAGCAAACCTTTCTGTAAAGCCTGCTAAAGTGAAAGATATAAACGTAGATCCTCACAATCTGATTTTGAGTAATTATGATGTCAAAGAGCAAGCAGGGACTCTAAGCTTACAACCATATGAGGCGAGAGTATATCGAATTTAATAGCATAAATAAAACTAGGACGATTTCAAATTTTGAAATCGTCTTTTTCGCGGTATTGTAATAAGGATTATTAAATTCTATTCCAATTCCATGCGTCTATAGATGCCGGGTGCTACACCATACTTTTTATGAAATACCCTATGGAAATAAGGATAGCTCCCAAAGCCGCAGTCCTCGGCAATTTGCTCTAGTGACATGGATGTGTATTTCATTTGCTCAACAGCAGAAGCTAACCGAATTTCGAGAGCATATTCGATAATCGTTTTTCCAACGGTACTTTTGAAGAGATGAACGGAACGGGAAATGCTAAGTCCAGCATGCTGTGCAACATCGTCTAATTTAAATGCTTGAGTTGCGTGTTCTTCAATGTAACGCATCATTCGTGTTACCGAATAGGGTCGGTTGAAGGAAGGTGCTGTCTCGTGAACAGCCCGTTCTAAAAATAAACAGAGCGCTCTAAACAAATAGCTGGTAAGTTCTTCGTCTTGATTGGCAGCTGGACGACGTTTTTCCATCATGATTTGGCGCCATAGAGACAGTAATTTTTCATCGATATGGATTCGGGAAACATTTTGTTTTTTATTTCGTTCCCACCATTCATTCACCCAATCTCCTTCACAAACAAGGTGATAATCCCCGCTGATTTGCCCCTCTTTGACGAGCAGTTCATAGTGATCCCCGGGTTGGATTAACAGAAGATCTCCTTTTTCAAGGTTCATTTTCTTTCCCTTTACCACTACTTCACAGATACCTTCTGTCTGAAGACGTAACAAATAAGAGGGGTATCCAGATCTATGTTGAGAGTGGTATCCATTTGTATGATAAGAATAGCCGCAAAATAATATGTTGGTCATCATAACCCCCCAATAAAAAAGAGAAAAATAGCAATATAGTAGATGTTTTAATTATATCATCTATGTTTATTTATAGAGAAAGGAATTATTATGGTATCAAATTAGTAATGTTAATTTGAAAGGGAGGGGTAAAGGTGGCAAACATTCCAATTGCAGTACAGATGTATACGTTGCGAGCAGAAAGTGAACAAGATTTTGCCGGGACATTAAAGAAAGTGGCTGAACTTGGTTTTGATGGTGTTGAATTTGCAGGTTATGGAGGATTACCTGTTCAAGAGGTCAAGGTATTGATTGACGAACTTGGTCTTCAAGCTGTTGCATGTCATATCCCGCTACTAGAATTAGAGAATAATTTGTATCAGGTTATTGAAGATTTAAAAACATTAGGTTGTCATTATGTTGTCTGTCCCTATCTAATGCCTAATTCTCGAACGGAGGCAGATTATAAAGCCCTCATTCAATTTTTAGACCATGCAGGTGAAATCTGCTCGAATGAAGGGATTACTCTTTGCTACCATAACCACGATTTTGAATTGGATAAGTTATCAGACGGAAGAATGGCACTTGAAGCCATTTATGACAATACAAGTTCTAAACATGTAAAAGCAGAATTGGATGTTTATTGGCTGACAAAAGCAGGAGAAAAGCCGGTTGATTGGATGGAACGCTATCAAAACCGAATTCCGCTTATCCATTTAAAAGATATGACCTTGGATGAAGAAGGATTTTTTGCAGAGCTCGGCACAGGCGGGGTGGATCTTGAATCCATCCTACATAATGGTGAAAAAGCTGGTGTACAGTGGTGGATTATTGAGCAGGATGTAAGTCGCCTAACACCATTTGAAAGTATTGAAATTAGTATCAATTATTTAAAGCAAAAATTGGAGGGATTAAAATGAAAAAATTAAGAGTCGGCGTGATTGGCTGCGGCAGTATTGCCATGCATCGCCATTTGCCGGAATATAAATCGAATAAAAATGTTGAATTGGTTGCTGTTTGTGATATCAATGAGGAACGTGCCCAAGCGACTGCTGAAAAATATGGGGCTAAAGCTTTTACAAGCTATGAAGAGTTAGTCAGCAGCGGTTTGGTAGAGGCAGTTAGCGTCTGTACACCAAATTATCTTCATGCTCCCATTACGATTGCTGCTTTAAACGCTGGACTTCATGTCCTTTGTGAAAAACCAATGGCCACTTCAAAAGAAGAAGCAGAAGAGATGATTGCAGCAGCAAAAACTAATGGTAAGAAGTTAATGATTGCTCATAATCAGCGATTTGTACCATCACACCAAAGAGCACGTCAGTTAATCCAAAGTGGAGAAGTCGGCAAGATTTATAGCTTCCGTACTGCATTCGGACATGGAGGACCAGAAGGCTGGAGTGTTGATGGTAAAGATAGCTGGTTCTTTGAAAAAGAAAAAGCATTTGTTGGGGCTATGGGCGATTTAGGTGTACACAAGACCGATTTACTTCGCTATGTGCTGGGCGAAGAAATTACAGAAGTAGGATCATTTGTTGAAACAAATGCAAAGGAATTCGCAACGGTTGATGATAATGCAGTATGTGTATTAAAAACCGAGAGTGGAATTATTGGAACTCTTGCTGCTAGCTGGGCTTATACAAGCAAAGAAGATAACTCAACCATTATTTATGGAGAAAAAGCGATACTTCGGTTAGAGGATGACCCTGTAAATTCTCTTGTCGTTCAATATACAAACGGAGAAATAGTGAATTATCAGCTTGGTAAAATTCAGTCCAATGATGCCGAAGGACAAAATAATTCACGTGTCATTGATCAATTTGTTGATGCATTGATACAGAATCATGAGGTGCCTGTCACCGGTGAAGAAGGCATGAAATCATTGGAGGTTATTTTGGCAGCATTAGAGTCCAATGAAACGAAGCAGATTGTAAGAGTGAGAGTGTAAGATGAAAAAGCTTCGTATTGGAATCGTCGGAGTTGGTGGTATTGCGTTAGGCCGCCATATTCCTTCATTTCTCCAGTTGCAGGATATTTGTGAGATTACTGCTTTAAGTGATATTCATATCGAACGTGCGCAGGAAACTGCAGAAAGATATAAAATTTCACATGTGTTTTCGGATTATCATGATCTTTTTTCAGTGGTTGATGCCGTATGTATTTGCACGCCAAATAAATTCCACGCCGAAATTACGATTGCAGCACTAAAAGCGGGAGTACATGTATTGTGTGAAAAGCCAATGGCGTTATCTGCGGAAGAAGGCGAGGCGATGGTCGCTGCTTCTAAAAAAGCAGATAAAGTTCTCGCGATTGCGTATCATTACCGATTTATGAAGGAAGCGCAAGCTGCTAAGAAGGCCATGGAAGACGTAGGTACACCGCTTGTAATAAGGGTACAGGCATTGAGACGCCGAAAAGTTCCGGGGTGGGGAGTATTTACCAACAAAGACCTGCAGGGCGGTGGCAGTTTGATTGATTATGGGTGTCATTTGTTAGATTTAGCTCTATGGCTGATGGGGAATCCAAAACATACAACGGTGACAGGCACCGCCTATAACACGTTAAGTAAAATGCCTGATCAAGTAAATCAATGGGGCTCGTTTAACCATGAAACCTTTAATGTCGATGATCATGTGACTGCCTATATACAATTTGAAAGTGGTGCATCGATGTTGTTTGAAACATCTTGGGCAGCCAATATAAAGAATGATGCTGAGCACCTAAGCATTTCCGGTGTGGACGGCGGATTAAATGTCTTCCCGTTCGAACTTTATACTACAAAGAACGGAATGCTTTTAAATAGTGAAGCTGCATGGCTACCTGGTGAAGAAGAACCTGGTTTGCAGCAGGATAGGAACTTTATTGAAGCATGCCTTGGATTGGCTGAGCTTGTGGTAAAACCAGAAGAGGCACTTCAAGTTTCGCAGATTATTGATCAAATATATGAGAGTGGGGGAAATAAATTATGAAACTAGGAGTTTTTACGGTACTGTTTGCAGAAAAGTCATTTGAGGAAATGCTAGATACTGTCAAGGAAGCAGGCCTTCATGCAGTTGAAATTGGTACAGGATGTTATCCAGGAAACAGCCATTGTGATTTAAAAGGGTTACTAGAGAGTGAAGAAGCTCGTAATCTATACCTTCAGCAAGTGGAAAGTCGTGGATTGACAATCAGTGCATTTAGTTGTCATGGAAATCCAATATCACCTGAAGAAGGGTTTGCAAAAACTTCTCATGAAACTCTATTAAAAACGATTAAACTTGCCTCACTTTTAGGTGTACCAGTTGTGAATTGTTTTTCTGGGACAGCTGGTGACCATGAAGGGGCGAAATATCCAAATTGGCCAGTGACACCTTGGCCAAATGAATACGGCGATGTACTAAAGTGGCAATGGGAGGAAAAATTAATTCCTTACTGGAAAGAAGTCGGTCAGTATGCGAAGGAACACAATGTGAAAATTGGACTGGAGCTTCATGGCGGATTTTTAGTTCACACTCCATATACCCTATTAAAACTGCGTGAGCAGACATGTGACGCAATCGGCGCTAATTTAGATCCAAGCCACTTATGGTGGCAGGGAATTGACCCTGTGGCTGCTATCAAAATTTTAGCAAAAGAAAATGCCATTCACCATTTTCATGCGAAAGACACATACATTGACCAAGAAAATGTGAATATGTATGGACTAACAGATATGCAGCCTTACGGGGAAGTAAGAACGCGGGCATGGACCTTCCGTTCTGTTGGCTGCGGACATAGTTTAAAAGATTGGTCAGATATGATGAGTGCGCTTCGTACGTATGGATATGATTATGTAGTCAGCATCGAGCATGAGGACCCAATCATGTCTATAGATGAAGGGTTTAAACGTGCCGTGACCAATTTGAAATCTATTTTAATAGAAGAGTCTGTTTCTCAAATGTGGTGGGCATAGATTACACAAAAAAACCATAAGGGACTTTGCGTCCCTTATGGTTCCAGGCTGTCGAGAAAGTCTCGACAGCCATTTTATAACTTTAACATTGCACCAATATTAGTGGCGTACAATTGTTCTTAAGACCCCGGATGAAGGATTAATCCTTCTGGCGGCGTGTGTAATTTGTCCTTAAGACTCCCGATGAAGGACAAAACCTTCCGGCAGCGCGGACGATTTGTCCTTAAGACCCC
>NZ_NPDD01000106.1 GCF_002272245.1 Bacillus sp. 7884-1
GGATGAAAGACAAAACCTTCTGGCAGCGCATAAGATTTGTCCTTAAGACCCCAGATGAAAGACAAAGCCTTCTGGCAGCGCGGACGATTTGTCCTTAAGACCCCGGATGAAAAAAACATAAGGGACTTTGCGTCCATTATGTTTTTTTACTTTTTTCGATTAATTTAATATTGCTTTCGTTAACCGTTCCCACGGTTTGCTTAGCCAGCGTTTTAAAGCAAAACAGCCGCGCAGCCACTCATCGGCTCCTTGGGCAAGCCATATGCCCAAAAGTCCCAAACCATAGTGAACGCCTAGCAAATAACTTAAGGATACCGCTATTCCCCACATCGAAATAATACCAATAATAACGGGAAAACGAACATCTCCTGCAGACTTTAATGAGTTCATCAATACGATATTCATTGCTCTTCCGGGCTCAACGAAAACTATGGCCCATAAAACCGGCAGTCCAACCATAATAATGGAAGGATCCTCTGTGAATATTCTTAAGATGAATTCTCCTCCAAAGGCGATAATGAGTGATGCAAAGGTTGATGCAAACATTGCTATTTTTAAAGTGCGAATACCTCGTTTTAAGGCAAGATCATATTGTTTGCCCCCAATATATCGTGCTACTAACAACTGGGTTCCTTGAGCAATCGCGACTGTGAACAAAAAGCAAAGCATGCTGATATTTAATATATATACTCTTCCAGCCAAAGAGGCTGTACCCATTGTAACTACAAAGCTAGTAATAACCACTTGAGATAATTGGTAGGAAAGATTTTCTCCAGCTGAAGGAATTCCAATCTCGAGCAATTCACGGATATCTTCTTTTTTTGCGTTGAAGATATCCTTGATGACAATTTTTAAAGAAAGTCTGTTATATAGCAAATACAATAGAGCACAAACCGCATAGGCTCGAGCTGCAAAGATAGCCCAGGATACACCCGTCACACCTGTAATTGGCAGCCCTAAGAATCCGGTCGTCGCAATAATATTCCCGCCAATACTGATTACATTCATAAAAACAGTAACCATCATTGATTCCTTCGTGTATCCATGACTGCGAAGGATCGCACTTAAAGCCAGAGAGAGAGATTCGAAAAAGAGTGAAAGTGCACATATTCGTACAAAGGTAAGTCCGTAGTCGAAAACAGGACCATGAACATCATACAGACGTAGTAGAGGCTCTCCTAAAATAAAAACAATAATGGCAATACATATTCCAAACCAGAAATTCAAACCAAATACAGAATAAGATAGCTGCCGCGCACGTTGAAGGTTTCTTGCACCGAGATTTTGACTGATTAATACGGTTGCTCCAATGGAAGTGACATTGAATACTAAAATAAAAATATTTAACAGCTGGTTGGCAACTCCAACACCAGCTACTGCCTGATCGGAGTAATGGCTTAACATCAGTGTAGCCACAATCCCCATTCCCATATGAAGCGAAAGTTCAATAAAGAGCGGCCAGGTAATACTGAAAAGAGTCTGTTCTTGATAGTTGTTTTTTTGTTCCTCCACGATATTCTCCAATCAGTTTTTATAAAATAATGTTTTATTTTACTACTTTATAAGGGATATAGTAATAGGAAAATAAGGTTGATAAGTTTTTCCAAAAAAGGGAATCACAAATGGAAAAAATAATAAGATTGTTATAAAGCCTTGAATTTGCTATTTTTAAACTATAACAATACTAAAATGGGGGCAAATATGTTTACAAAAAGAAATTTATACAGGTTTTTGTTAATCCTCATTATTGGTTTATTTGCCCTTTTACAAGTTATAGATTTAATCAATCCAGACCTCTTTCATTCTATTAAAATAGTAAGCAATATCGCTTCAGTTGTTTCAATCGTTGCCATCGGTTTCCTATACTTTTTAGTTAAAGAGTTCGATAAGAAAGCCGATGAATATACGATAAACCAGAAGAAAATGAAAAATATATTTGATACTCTAGATGTTGCCATCTGGTCCCATGATTTAAAGTCTGACACACTATTAATCACTCCTGGAATAGAAAAACTTTATGGATATAAGCTGGATAAATTTTATGAAAACATGAACCTTTGGAAAGAAGTTATTTATCCAGAGGATTTGTCTGTTTTAAAGGATAGAGAAAAGAAGCTTGCAGTTGGAGAAACAGCCACTAGCCAATATCGTATTATTCGCCCTGATGGTGAAGTACGCTGGATACAGGACAGAGGGATACCAACCTTTGACCAAAAAGGAGACTTTGTTGACTTTACAAGTGTGTTATTCGATATTACAGATCGAAAAGAAAGCGAAGGGCTCTATCAAAGTCTAGTTGAAATGTCACCTGATATTATAGCTGTGGTTTATGATGGGAAAATAGAATATATAAATGAAGCGGGCTGCAAATTAATTGGTGCTCAAAGTCAGGAGCAGGTGATTGGGCAATCAGCTAAGAATTTTGTTCCTTCGCATATTACAGATTTAATTAAACGTAAAGTATTCTCGACTGATAAATTGGAAAACGAGCGACTTAGGCTTGAATTCCAGGTTAGGCGAACAGACGGTGAAAGCATTGATGTGGAGATGGCAGCTAGGTCTATTCTATACGAAGGCCGATTTGCCATTCAGGTAGTGGGCAGAGATATTACCCAAAGGAAGAAATCGGAACAAACGATTAAATTCATGGCCTATTATGATTCATTAACGGGTTTGCCAAATCGAAATCAGTTCAGGAACCATCTTAACGAAGTGTTACGTTATCAACAGAATAAAATGCACGCAGTGCTATTCCTAGATTTAGATCGCTTTAAAATTATCAATGATACAAAAGGTCACTCAATTGGGGATATTATTCTCCAACAGGTAGCAGGTCGATTAGAAAAAGCCGTACAAAATGAAGGTCTAGTTTCTCGCCAGGGCGGTGATGAATTTATTATCGTCCTGGAAGATGTTGATAAGGAAAACACTTCACAAGTAGCTAAACGAATTCTCAATGAGTTTTCAAACCCATTTGAAGTGAACTGTGAAGAATTTTATGTCACGCCAAGTATCGGAATTAGTATCTATCCAACAGATGGAAATGATGAAGAAACACTTATTAAAAATGCTGATACCGCCATGTACCAAGCAAAAGAACGTGGAAAAAATAATTATCAATTCTACTCTAATAATCTTGATGGTATCTCTACTTGGAAAATGAAGCTTGAGAATTGGTTAAGAAGAGCAATGGAGCAGAATCAAATGACACTCCACTACCAACCGCAGCTGGATTTACGTACTGGGGAAATTGTCGGAGTGGAGGCATTAATTCGTTGGAATCATCCAGAATATGGATATTTAGCACCTTCTGAATTTATTCCACTCGCTGAAGAAACAGGGCTCATCGTACCATTGGGAAAATGGATATTACGAGAGGCATGTGAACGGAGAAAAGCATGGAAGGATTCAGGATTCAGTGATTTTCCTATTGCTGTAAACGTTTCAGTAAGGCAATTTCAGGATGAACATTTCATTCCATTCATTTCAGGCATGCTCGAGGAAATTGGATTAGAGGCAAATTACTTGGAACTCGAAATTACTGAAAGTCTTATGCAAAACCTAGAGAACTCTACCATCATTCTGAATCAATTAAAGGATTTGGGTGTTCTACTATCGGTGGATGACTTTGGTACGGGCTATTCCTCTTTAAGCTATTTAAAACATCTTCCCATTGATAAAATTAAGATCGATAAATCCTTTGTCGATGACATAATCTATCACTCTAATCAAGGCATGATGGTGAAAACCATTATTGATATGGGTATGAATTTAAAATTCGGTGTCATTGCAGAAGGAATTGAAACGGAAGAGCAGGTTAAATTCTTAACGCAGAATGCTTGTCAGATTGGACAAGGATATTACTACAGCAAACCGTTGTCTACTGAGAAGCTGGAAGAATTTTTAGTAAAAGGCAATGTTCCTATCGAATAGGCTTTTGGCGGAACACTCCGCCTCTTTTTTTTGTAAATGCTGTGTTAAACTTGGCTGTTGATTTGTGCTCCAGGCGCTTC
>NZ_NPDD01000107.1 GCF_002272245.1 Bacillus sp. 7884-1
CCGCACAAATCAACAGAGTGCCATAATCAATAATTAGCTTTAACATAGCCTTTGTAAAAAAAGACCTTCAGTTGAAGGTCTTTTAGTTTCCCCATCTCATGTGTACGCTTAGAGTACAGCAGGACATGGGACTGCTTGGATCGGGGTGGGCGGTAAGCTCGAAAGTTATACCGGTTGGTGTATATTTTGTTTCCACCGGTACTTTAAGTCCAATCGTTTTGATTAATTTATCTACTTCAGTTTTGTTTCCCTGCTGAGCAAAAGTCATTAACTTTACATCAAAATCTTCATCACCTAACCGGTCCAACAGGATACTGCCTTGGTCCATTAGTAGCCGATAGGATTTAATGGACTTCGTGAAAATATTTACATCCACCTGAGGATACTGCCTGGTTACTGGGGGATACAAATAATATCCTGGGTAAGCAGGGGGCTGAGGGTATGGCGGATAAGGATAGTGGTAATAGTACATCATAACGCTCCTTCCATAGTAAAACACAAGGCAATATACGGTATGTATGTTGGACTTTTTTGGTTACAAGTAAAGAGCGCCTGGAGTTTGGCTCCAAGCGCTCTTAAAGTATTAGAATATATGAATATTACCGCTAGATACGGAAACATTTATTTGATTCTTCCCGGAACCGTGTGTTCCCTTCAAACTCTTTTTATCCGATCCATTAGTGGTTAATGGAAAATCACTCGAAATATTTCCACTGCTCACTTCGCCATCTAAGTTGAAATCCGCATTATCAGGTAAATCAAGATTTACATTTCCTGAGCTAAGCTCAATGTCAATCGGATCATTAAGTTTATCCATTTGCATGGTGAACCTTCCAGATGACACATCTGCGTTAAGTGCGCCTGTAAAGTGGTTAACCTCTAAATTTCCAGAACTAAGGTCAAAGGTGCTTGATTTAGTCTTTAATGTATCAATTTTAACATTGCCTGAAGAACCATCATGAGTAAACTCATTCACTTCTAAATGATCAATATTTACATTCCCAGAACCAATATCTAAAGAAAGGTCATTTAATTTCATCGACTGTCCGGAGAAATTTAAGCTGCCCGAACCAATCTGAATGGTCATATTACGGTTATAATCTTCAGGAATATAGATTTTAAGGTTTCCTTTATCAGAGAAGGAGAACCAATTAAACATTTTCCGTTTTGTTTCCACTACTAATCTGTTGTCTATTTCTTTCACAATGAGCGAGCCCTTCCCTTTTAAAACGGCTTCAACATCATCACGGTTTTCAGGAATAATCGTCGTTTTTACTCCGCCCACACTAATATCAATGGTTTCTATTGTCTTTGATAACGCAGCTCTCCCATCTTTATTGCCTCCAAATGCAAAACCATCAAATTGGAAAGATTGATTAAATACGATATATAACCCAGTGATGATTAATAGGAGAATCACAATCCTCTTCATCTAAATCCCTGCCCTTCATTTCTAATAGCTTAATCATAAGGGATTTTTCATAAACCACCAATGAACCTAAGATTTAATTATGTCTAAGGCTTGCGACGTATAATGGCAGACAAAGTGGAAATCCTTTTCGATTTCCGAACCATTAATAGTGTGATATTCTTTGTATTGGAGGTGTTGACCATGACATTAAAAACTATTACCCCTAAAGAACTTCATGAGAGAATAATAGGTGAGGATCAGATTATTCTTCTTGATGTTCGAGCAGTCGAAAAATACAAAGAACTCCATATCGAAGAACCCCACGTGGTGAGCCTAAATATTCCCAAGACGGAAATATTCAATCTTGAAGAAGATCTGGTTCTTTCACAGCTGCCTAAGGATCGTCCGGTGGTTGTTACCTGTACAACTGGAAACTCAGCAGCAAAGTGTGCAAAGATTCTTGATGGTCTTGGCTATCAAGTTGAAGTTTTAGAAGGCGGCCTTACCGCTTGGAAGGAATATAGAAAATAGCTTGGAGAGAAGCAATATGCTGCTGATGTTAAATAAACAACTAGAAAAAATAATGCCTTTAATCACTCCCGCGAGTGTTGTATTGGGTGTATTACTTTCTATCTATATTAAGGACTTTTCGTATTTAATCCCTTGGATATTTGCCTTTATGACATTTGCTGGGAGCTTGAACTCCAATTTCAAATCATTATCTGATGTGGTGCGTCATCCAATTCCAATCTTTGCTGCAATGATTTTATTACACATACTCATGCCAATTTGGGCTTGGGGTATCGGGCATATTACTTTCCAAGACGATATCTTTACCATTACCGGTATTGTGTTAGGCATGGCCATTCCAACTGGTATAACTAGCTTTGTTTGGGTTTCAATTTATAAAGGAAATATCCCGTTGACCTTATCCATTATCTTAATTGATACCATTCTTTCACCGTTGATTGTTCCTTATTGTTTATCCTTCCTAATAGGTGAAAAAATTGAAATGGATATGCTCGGAATCATGAAAGGCTTAGTTGGAATGATTGTACTGCCTTCTCTCCTTGGAATGCTGCTTAATCAATTTTTAAAAGGCAATGTGACAAAAAGGTTGAGCGCGACTTTGGCGCCTTTTTCAAAAATCAGTATCGGAATTGTTGTCATGCTTAATGCTGCAGTCATTGCGCCTTATTTAAAAATAATAAATTTGAAATTAATAAGTATCATACTTGTAGTCTTTTTTATTGCCGCCACAGGTTATGTGTTTTCGTTCTTCATTGGTAAACTTATCAGAAGTGACCGGGATACGGTGGTATCTTTGACCTTCTCGGGCGGAATGAGAAATATAAGTGCAGGTGCTGTTATTGCGGTCACTTATTTTCCACCAGCAGTAGCGGTTCCAGTAGTTGTCGGTATGCTGTTCCAGCAGGTACTGGCTTCTTTTACAGGATATGTTATGGCCCGTTATTTTAACAAGAAAACCTTATATATAAATCTTAAAGGTGTTAACAAGAACGAAGGAATATGATACTCGAGGCACTTCAAGTAGAAGTGCCTTTTTTGATTGTAAAACTTCGATTATGGGAAAAGTAAATGGAGAAAATTGATTGACATGAAACCAAAAGGTTTTATATAATACAGAAAGTGAAACCAAATGGTTTTATATTAAAATGAAGGTAGGAGAAACTCTTGGAAAATACATTACAAGATATCAAACAAACTATTGTTATTAACGCACCTATACAAAAGGTATGGGATCAGGTATCAACTTCAGAGGGTATTGAAGCCTGGTTCATGCCAAATGACTTTAAGCCAGAAGTAGGCTATGAATTTCATATACAATCCCCATTTGGTCCATCACCATGTAAAGTGACTGAATTTGACCCTCCTAATACTCTGTCTTTTATTTGGGATACAGATGGCTGGTTTTTATCATTTATCCTGAGAGAGTTAGACGGCAAAACAGAGTTCACCCTAATCCATGGCGGATGGAAAGCAGCGGATGAAATTGTTGGAAAAGCAGGACAAAAAGCTTCTGTTATTCGTGAACACATGTCTCATGGCTGGACAGGCATCCTTGAAAAACTTCGTCAGCTTTTGGAGAATTAAGTGTCAGCTTCAGCACAAAAGCATGATGTTTTTCAAGCAATTGCAGACCCAACCCGGAGAGAAGTATTAAGAATGCTTGCGGAAAAGGAATTACCTATCTCAGAAATAACCTCTCATTTTCCAATCAGCAGAACGGCCGTTGCCAAGCATCTTCAAGTCCTATCGGAAGCAGAATTAGTCAGCGGAAGGAAGGTAGGAAGGGAAAAAATTTATCGTTTGCACCCAGAGCCGTTAACTGAGCTAAAAGATTGGCTGTCCTACTACGAAAAGTTTTGGGAAAACAAACTTTCGATCCTTAAACATATCGTTGAAAACCCTAGTATGAACGTTAATAAATCAGATGAAACCGACAAGAAGTAATGTCGGTTTTTTTGTATGGGAAAAGTCGTTGGAACAATTAATATTGGTTTAGGTTTACAATTGGTCTTCCAAAGTCAAAAATAGAAATAGCGGCACATTAAGTGTCGCTATTTTATTGACATGATACATTGATTTATGATATTTAAATAATGTTGATGTTAGCACTCTTAAGGTGAGAGTGCTAATAGTTCAAAGTATCTATTAAATTATAATGAGTAAGGAGAGGTTTCTATGGCAAAAAAGCAGTTTAAAGCTGAGTCTAAAAGGCTGTTAGAAATGATGATTAACTCTATTTATACACACCGTGAGGTATTTTTACGAGAGTTAATCTCTAATGCAAGTGATGCGATTGATAAAATCTACTACAAAGCATTAACAGATGACGCATTAAGCTTCGACAAGGACAGTTACTTTATTAAAGTAATTCCTGACAAGGAAAATAGAACCTTGAAAATTATTGATACTGGTATTGGAATGACAAAAGAAGAACTTGAGACAAACCTTGGTACGATTGCCAAGAGTGGATCTTTAGCCTTTAAAAAAGAAACAGAACTAAAAGATGGCTATGACATTATTGGCCAATTTGGTGTCGGCTTCTATGCTGCTTTCATGGTGGCAGATGTTGTAACTGTAATAAGTAAGTCATTAGGCAGCGAGGAAGCTTATAAGTGGGAATCGAATGGAGCAGAAGGTTATACCATCGAGACTGCCGATAAAGATTCTATTGGTACTGAGATTATTCTTAAAATCAAAGAAAATACCGAAGATGAAAACTATGATGAGTTTATAGAAGAGTACCGTTTAAAGTCAATTATCAAAAAGTACTCTGACTTTATCCGCTATCCGATTAAAATGGATGTGTCTAGCAGCAGACCAAAAGAGGGCAGCGAAAATGAGTTCGAGGAATACGTTGAAGAACAAGTCATCAACAGCATGGTACCAATTTGGAGAAAAAATAAAAACGAACTCACCGATGAAGATTACGCGAATTTCTACGCTGAAAAACGTTACGGGTTTGATAAACCTATTAAACACATCCATATCAGTGTAGATGGGACCATCCGCTATAATGCCATTTTATATATTCCAGAAAAAACTCCATATGACTTTTACTCAAAGGAATTTGAAAAAGGCTTGGAGCTCTATTCAAATGGTGTTTTAATTATGGACAAGTGTGCAGACCTGCTTCCAGACCATTTTAGCTTCGTCAAAGGAATGGTGGACTCTGAGGACTTATCTCTTAATATTTCTCGTGAGATGCTGCAGCATGATCGCCAATTAAAGCTCATCTCTAAAAACATTAACAAGAAAATTAAAAGTGAATTACAAAGCCTCATAAATAATGAACGTGAAAAATACGAAGAATTCTTTAAATCGTTTGGCCGTCAATTAAAATATGGCGTTTATAGTGAATTTGGAGCGAATAAAGAAGTATTACAGGACCTCATCATGTTCTACTCATCTAAAGAGAAGAAGCTGGTTACTTTAGATGAATACGTATCAAGAATGCCAGAAGAGCAAAAGTATATTTACTATGCTTCCGGTGAATCGATTGAAAGAATCGACAAACTGCCACAAGCAGAGTTCGTCTCTGAAAAAGGCTATGAGATTCTATACTTCACTGAGGATATCGATGAATTTGCTATCAAGATGCTCATGACCTACAAGGAGAAAGAATTTAAATCCATCTCTAGTGGTGACCTCGGAATTGAAGGGGAAGAAACTAAGAGCGATTCCGAAACAGAAGAGAACGAAAGCAAAGAAATCTTTGACTATATGAAAACTATTTTAGCTGATAAAGTCAAGGATGTTAGAGTTTCTAAAAGGTTGAAATCTCATCCTGTCTGCTTGGCAACTGAAGGTGATATCTCCATCGAAATGGAAAAAATCCTTGCAGCCATGCCTGATAATCAGAATATCAAAGCAGATAAGGTGCTTGAGATTAATAAAAATCATGAAGTGTTCCAATCCTTAAAAGAAGCATTTGAAAATGATAAAGGAAAGCTCGATCTGTATACGAAGTTATTATACAATCAAGCCTTGCTGATTGAAGGACTTCCTATCCAGGATCCAGTGGAATTTACAAATGATATCTGTAAGATAATGGTATAATCGATTCGGATTTCATTCTAATTTTTTATTGGATACGTTAAAAAGAACACATGTACTTGCTGCCGCTCTCACACAATAGGAGGGCGGCATTTTTTAAAACAAGTGTGTAGATTTTGGTTGTTGGGTTGACTGTACAAGTATTGATGATATAATTTAGAAATAAAAGAATGTTAGTATGGCTTGGAGGCAGAGTAAAAAATGGAACCATTGCAGCATGAAAGTTTAATTCCGTTATACCATCAATTAATGGAAAGATTAAAGGCTTCGATTGAAAAAGAACATTGGACACCAGGTGATAAAATTCCATCGGAAAATCAACTAATGGACCAATTTGGTGTAAGCCGAAACACAGCAAAGAAGGCAATTGAGGAGCTCGTGCAGGCCGGAATTCTTTATCGCATTCAAGGAAAAGGAACCTTCGTGGCAAAACCGAAATTGCAGCAGTCTTTGATGGGGTTCTATAGCTTTAGTAAAGTATTAAAAGAAAAGGGATTGAACCCAAAAGATATCATTCTGAAGATTGAAGAAGTAAAACCAACTGCAAAAATCCGGGAAGCGCTTCAGCTAGGAGAAGGTGAGCATGTGATTGAAATGAAACGCCTTCGCTGTGCCAATGATGAGCCATATATCTTGGAATCATCTTTTATTCCAAAAGGTGTAGTTTCAGATCCGGAGCAGCTTAAGAATGTGGGTGAAATATCCTTATATGATTTATTTTTGCAGCAATTCAACATCGTTGTAACCAGAGCAAAAGAGGCATTTGAACCCGTCCTTATCCGTGCTGACGAAAGTGAATATCTTCAAACGGAAGAAGGCAGTCCGGCACTGCTACTCGAACGAACAGCCTATGATTCCGAGGGATCACCTGTTGAATTTTGTATCTCCATCGTCCGTGGCGATCGCTGTCGTTTCTATACTGAACTAACATAAACGTTGAAAAACTCATAGCATTTTGTCTATGAGTTTTTTAATTGTCTTTAAAAATAAAATTTAAGTTGATGGGTTGACAGGTTAACGCTGGGGAGGTTATATTCGAATTAGCAAAATTTTCAGTTAAGAAATGCAGATTTCTAATATAAACCAGTACAACAACCCGCTAATGCGCAGGGTGGAAGGACGGCCTTTTTTAGAAAACGTAAAATTATTTTAAAGAAATTTCTGAAGTGAGGGAAAATTTGTTATCCTATAAAAAAAGCGTTTAAGTTCAACCTAAGAGGTGTTTTAGTAGTGGCAAGATTAAAAGATATTGCGGAATATGTTGGCGTTTCTATTTCCACGGTTTCAAGAGTGATTCAAAATGATCAGACTAGAAATGTGAATCCGGAAACGAAAGTGAAAATTTGGGAGGCAGTGAAGGAGTTAGGGTATATTCCAAATCAGCACGCTCGAAATTTAGTGATTAACAAGCAAGATAAGAATAAGACAAGAACAATGAAAATTGGCTGGGTAGCCAATCCAAAATCAGCTGAAACGAACCCTTACTTTGCAACTATTTATACAGGTATACGTGATACATTAGCAAGTAATGATTATACTCTTATTAGTATTACCAAGGATGAAATCGAAAATGAGACGCTGCTTCTTAAGACAATTCATGAACTAGGGATTGAAGGACTGCTTCTAATCGATAAGATTGAGGACAGTCTTATCGAATATATTCAGCAACAAATTCCTGTAGTAGGGCTGGACTTTTATTATTCAGATAAAAATATGGCCATAGTAGACTATGATCGCAAAGCCGCCATCAATTCGGTCGTTCAGTACTTTGTAAAACAAGGACACCGGGACATCGGGTTTATTGGCGGAGGTGTTGATGACACTATTGATGATTTGTCTCCGGAACATCGTTTTAAAGGGTTTCAGCAGGCTATGGTAGAAGCTGGACTAGCGATTCAACCAGAATGGGTCATCAATACAAAATGGAAAATGGAAACCAGCTATCAGCAAATGAGGAATTTGCTAATGCAGGAGCCGCCGCATTTGCCGACCGCTATGGTTTGCGCGAGTGATTTAATGGCCATCGCTGCAATAAGGGCTGTTAGAGAAAGTAATCTTAGAATCCCTGAGGACATAGCTTTTTTTGGTGTGGATAATCTTGAAATGGGAAATTATTCATCACCACAGCTTTCAACGATAGAAATCCCCAAGTATGAAATGGGAAGAATGGCAGCCAAAACGATTATGGAAATGGTAGAAGAGGAAGTAAAACTTCCGATAAAGATGATTTTACCGTTTGAATTGGTCATTCGTGAGTCTTCAAAAATAAAACGAACCTAAAAGGTTCTTTTTTCGAGACTGTCTGGAAAACGTTTGGATTAAATAGGGAAAACATATGGAAAATCAAAATTATTAATAATAGGAGCGTTTAACATGAAACCACTAACAGCCATTTTGATCGGAGCAGGTGACAGAGGGGGAAGGGCTTATGCGCCTTATGCCTTAGAGTATCCGAATGAATTAAATGTTATCGGTTTGGCAGAGCCAAACAAAGAAAGAAGAACCAGAGTTCAACAGGACCATCATATTTCTGCTGAAAATTGTTATGAATCGTGGGAAGAGGTATTGAATCAAGAAACAAAAATCGCCGATATTGCCATTATCTGCACACTTGATCAAAATCATTTCAAGCCTGCCATAAAGGCATTGGAATTGGGTTATCATGTTCTTTTAGAAAAACCAATGTCTCCAGATCCGATTGAGTGCATTATGATGGAACGTGCTGCTCAAAAGTATAATCGCCAGCTTACTATCTGCCATGTCCTAAGGTATACGGAATTTTGGGCAACGATTAAAAAGATTATTTCTAAAGGGGACATTGGGGAGGTCGTATCTTTGCAACTAAATGAAAATGTGGAAGTCATGCATATGTCTCACAGCTTTGTCCGTGGAAATTGGAATAATAAGGGCAGGACGAGTCCGATGATCCTCCAAAAATCTTGTCATGATATGGATATTATTTCTTTTGTGATTGGCAAGGATTGTAAACGAGTTAGTTCATATGGTTCGCTCATGCATTTTAAGGAGGAAAATGCCCCAATTGGAGCACCAAAAAGATGTCTAGATGGCTGTCCTGCCGAAATGGAATGTCCTTTTCACGCGGGCAGGTATTATCTTGGGGAAGGTAAAGGCTGGGCAAGGAAATTTACAGAAGATGATACAAACGAAGGCATCATAAAGGCATTGCAAGAAACACCTTATGGAAAATGTGTATTTCGCTCCGATAATGATGTGGTCGATCATCAGGTGGTCAATATGGAATTCGAGGGTGGAGCAACAGCAACGTTCAGCATGTGCGGTTTTACAAGGGAACAAACTCGGATTGTTCAAATCATGGGAACAAAAGGAGAAATACGTGGAAATATGGAGGAAAACCGTATATCCATCTTTGATTTCCTCACAAGACAGGAAACAGTCATCCATTTTGACAACCCCATTGGAGGACATGGCGGGGGAGATCTAGGCATTATGAGAACCTTCCTAAGAGAGATTCAATATGGAAATAAACAAGAGAGTGTTTCTTCCGCTTCTGCATCCGTAAGAAGTCACCTAATGGCATTTGCTGCTGAAGAATCCAGGTTAAATCAAGGTCAATCTATTGATATTGATGAATATTTTACTAGTTTTGCTGGAAGTGTTAAAAGTTAAAAGAATCTCCCAATATTAAAAGTTATCTAATTTAGGGAGGTGGTCATCGTTAAAATTAGTGTTTATTTGCTTTTTCATAACAGACTATAAGAGTTAGTAATATTGTAAGGGTTATCATTCGAGAGAAGGTCATCATACTATTCATGTCTAGCAGTAATTTTTAAAAAATCTACTAAACATTTAAGAGAAGGAAGGGAAACAAGATGAAAAAGTGGCTTATCATGCTTTTAACTGTATTGTTAGGATTACTGGTGTTAGCGGGATGTAGTGACAGTGATACCACCTCAGGAAATTCCAAAGATGGAAAAGTGGAAATAACGTACGGCTTTTGGGATAAGAAACAAGTCCCTGCGATTGAAGAAATTATTAAACTATTTAATGAAAAGAATCCGAACATTAACGTGAAGATTGAGCTAACCCCTTATGGCCAGTACTTCCAGAAGCTTGAAACAGCTGCAACGGGGGGAGCATTGCCAGATGTTATGTGGATGAATGGTGCTCATGTTGAGCAATATGCGGAAGGGAAGGTCATTCTCCCGCTTAGTGATCTTGCAAAGGAAGATAACTATAGCTTGGATAATTATCCGGAATCTTTAATTGAACTCTACACGGTTGATGGAAAATTATATGGCATTCCAAAAGACTTTGATACAACAGGATTATGGTACAACAAAAAGATCTTCGATGAAGCGGGTGTGCCATATCCAGATGATACATGGGATTGGAACCAGTTAAAGGAGGCTGCCAAAAAGCTGACAAATAAAGATAAGGGTATTTGGGGCTATGCTGCTGTAATGGGTAACCAAGGTGGCTATTATGATTTCATCTGGCAAAATGGCGGTTATATTATTTCCGACGATCGAAAATCGGTAGGCTTTGAACAACCGGAGGCGATTGAGGCACTTGAATACAATATTAGTTTTATAAAGGAAGGTTTATCTCCAACACAGGCTCAAATGACGGAAACGGCTGCGTCTGAACTATTCACTTCAGGTAAGGTTGCGATGATGTTTGATGGTCCTTGGATGGTTCCAGATTATAAGAAAAATCCTGATTTGGATGTTGCTGTGGTACCGAAAGGAAAACAGCGCGCGGTTGCGATTCACGGGTTATCCAATGTGATTGCTGCCAATACAGAACATAAAGACGCGGCATGGGAGTTTGTCCAATTCCTTGGATCCAAAGAAGCTGCGGAAGTGTTTGCGAAAACAGGAACCGTTATTCCTGCCTTTAATGGTACACAAGATGCTTGGGTACAAGCTGTTCCTACTTTAAACCTTCAGGCCTATATTGATGGTGTAGAATATTCGGTCCCACTGCCTAGTGTGAAAAGCACCGGGGAAATTTGGCAGTACGAAACGGATTCTCTTAAAAAAGCTTGGAGTGAGGAAATAAGTGTAGAAGATGCTGTAAAAGAGTTATCGAAAAAGGCAAATGAGGCTTTATCTAAGTAATTATAAAATTGAAGAGGAGACTTGTTTCTTCTCTTCTCTTTTCTAAAAAAGGAGGGAATATTATGAAGGAACTTCCTCTAAATGTTGAAGTGAAAACGGATAATAAAATTAAGATTTCTACTTTTGTGAAGACAAGGAAACGCTCCGATTACTTTTGGGCATATCTCATGATTGCTCCGACCATGTTAGGCTTGTTTATTTTTTATCTGTGGCCAATCATTCAAACCTTTTACTTTAGTTTTACGGAATGGGGAGCATTTGGACAGTTTGAGTGGACTGGGTTAGATAATTATAAGAGACTGCTTGAGGATACCAATCTCTTAAAATCATTTAAGAATACGGGAATTTACATCATTTTTACTGTCCCCATTGGAATTTTCTTATCTATTTTAGTAGCTGTTCTCTTAAACCAGAATATTAGGGGGAAATCGGTTTATCGCACATTATATTTCTTACCCGTCATTACGATGCCGGCTGCGATCGCCATGGTATGGAAATGGCTTTATAATTCTGATTACGGTCTTCTTAACTATCTTTTATCCTTGATTGGAATTAAGGGCCCACAGTGGGTAAGTGATCCGAAAATTGCCCTATATTCAATCATTGTAGTAGCCATTTGGAGTGGAATTGGTTATAACATGGTCATTTTCCTTTCCGGATTACAAGGAATTCCGAAGACCTATTATGAAGCAGCGGAAATAGATGGGGCAAGCCCCATCAGGGTGTTCTTTAAAATTACCCTGCCACTGCTGTCACCGATTATTTTCTTTGTAAGCATTATGTCATTCATCGGGGCTTTTCAGGTGTTTGATTTAATCTTCATGATGATAGGCAAAAGCAGCACAGCCTTGGAAAATACACAATCAATCGTTTACTTATTTTATCAGCATGCTTTCGTATTGAACGATAAAGGATATGCAGCCGCCATCGCAGTCCTGCTATTAATAGTGATTCTGATTATTACAGCGATTCAAATGGTTTTACAGAAAAAATGGGTTCATTATGACTAAAGGAGGGAGAAGTATTGGAAAGAACGAGACAGCTCGTGAAAAGTAAGACATTCCTTATTCATCTCGTCCTCATTGTGGGATCGGCAGCAATGGTTGTGCCTTTTTTATGGATGATCCTTACATCATTAAAAACCTATGCTGAGTCTATTCATGTTCCGCCTGTTATTATTCCAGAGGATTTCCAATGGGGGAACTATAAAGAGGTTTTTGGGCTGCTGCCATTTTTTAAGTTTATGTATAATACCTTTATTGTTACCATCTTACGGACAGTTGGACAGTTGTTTTTATGTTCGTTAGCCGCCTATGCCTTCGCCCGCATTGAATTTCCAGGCAGGAATTTTTTGTTTATGTTAGCGTTATCTGTTTTAATGGTTCCGGGGCAAGTGTTTTTACTGCCGCAATATATGATTATGGTGAAATTGGGCTGGTTGAATTCATTGCAAGCGGTCATTGTTCCTGGTTTGTTTAGTGCCTTCGGTACGTTCCTGCTCCGTCAATTCTTTATGGGGCTTCCGAAAGAACTGGAAGAGGCAGCCAGGCTTGATGGCTGCAACCATTTCCAAATTTACTGGAAAATCATGCTTCCTCTCGCTAAACCTGGTTTAATTGCATTGGGGATTTTCACTACTCTTTGGAGTTGGAATGAGTTAATGTGGCCGATGATTGTAAATAGCTCTCCAGAATCTATGACTCTTTCTGTTGGATTGTCATCGCTCCAAGGTCAATATTTAACAAATTATCCTATCCTTATGGCAGGCTCATTTTTAGCCATCCTGCCAATGCTGATTTTATTTATTTTCTTGCAGAAGCAATTTATTGAAGGCATTGCCGTATCAGGTGGGAAATAAAAACAATACATACAGCCGGGTACGGTCAATTGTATTGTTTTTTCTCTAGTTTAATAGAAAGTGTAACGTTTGAATCAGGAAATATATAATAAATGGGTTGACCCATCAACCCGATTATTATATATTTAAATTGTTGGAAAATTAACAAAATTCATATTGAAGGGGGAAAGGAAATTTTCATACGAAGAGTGAAAACAATCGTTATTGATTTTTTTGTTAACCATTATTACATTCGGAGGTGGAATATGCTTAGACGTAAAACAAGGTTAAAAAAACTGATGAGCTTTTGCTTATCTGCAGGTATGTTGTTTTCAATGCTTCCAACAGCATCTGCTGCTGTAACTGAAAACGATTCCTTAATAGAAAGTGTTTCGACTAATCAAACCTATAAGACTATTGGAAAAGTAACTAATCTTACGACAGAAGAAAATAACGTTTACTTGGACTTAGAAACAGGAGAAAAAGTAAAAATAAACTTCCTGAAAAATAATGTTTTTCGGCTGCATTTAGACCCAAAGGGTATTTTTGAAGAATATCCTACTCCCAATAAGCCTGAACATGAAACGAAAATTATCGACAAAAATGTTAACGATTACAAACAGGAATATGGAAAAATTGACATTAAGGTCGATGAAAGTGATAACCATGTTTATAAAATATCTACAGATGCCTTAGAGTTAAGCGTAGATAAAACTACTTCAAAGATGAGCCTGTACGATAAAAAAAGATCAAAGATTCTTTGGAGTGAAAGCGAACCGCTAAAACATTCAGACGGGGGTACTGTTCAAACCCTCGATACTAAAGAAAATGAATATTTTTATGGCGGCGGTCAACAGAATGGATTTTATGCCCATAAGAATAACTCCATCAATATTTCCATCGGAGGAGGATGGGATGCGGGAGCTGCCTCAAGCCCAGTCCCTTTCTATTTAAGCACAGAAGGCTACGGAGTTATGCGAAATACCTTTAAGCCAGGCGTTTATGACTTTACAAAAACGTCTACCTTTACTCACAATGAAGACAGATTTGACGCTTATTATTTTGTAGACGATTCCCTTCCAAACATCATTGATGAATATACAGAATTAACTGGAGAAGCAGCCCTTATGCCAAAGTATGGTTTCTATTTAGGAAAAGCGGACTGTTATAATGGAACCCATAATGGCCATAAAGATCAACGAACACTACTGAAAAATGGGTTAAATGCATTAAATGAATATGCGGAGAAAGATATGCCTTTAGGGTGGTTTTTACCAAATGACGGCTATGGATGCGGGTATGGCGGACTTGGTAATTTGGAGCAATTTGTTGATGAGGCAAATGATCAAAAAGTAGAGGTAGGCTTATGGACACAAAGCAATCTCTATCCAGACCCTAATCTACCAATCGAAAGTCCTTTGCGAAGAGATCTTGAAGGAGAAGTTAAAGCTGGTGTAAGGGCAATAAAGACGGATGTTGCATGGGTTGGGCAAGGATACTCTATGGCCTTAAATGCCACACGTCAAGCAGCAGAAGGTATTGAAAAATATTCAGGCGGCGCGCGTCCATTTGTCATTTCACTTGATGGCTGGGCGGGTACACAACGTTATGCCACATTATGGTCAGGCGACCAATATGGAGGTAATTGGGAGTATATAAGAATGCATATCCCTACTTACATTGGCGCGGGACTATCAGGAAATCCAAACGTCGGCTCAGATATGGATGGTATATTTGGAGGAGAAGCAAATGTACAGACACGTGATTTCCAATGGAAGGCATTCACTCCTATTCAAATTGATATGGATGGCTGGGCGTCGGGAGGCACTGATTATAGTAAGTCGAAAAACCCGTGGAATTACGGCGAACCGTATGCATCTATTAACAGGATGTATTTAAAATTAAAGTCACAAATGATGCCTTATATCTATACCATTGCCGAGGAATCAACATCAAAATCTATGCCAATGGTTAGAGGGATGATGTTGGAATATCCAAATGATCCGTATACGTACGGGACTGAGACACAGTATCAATATATGTGGGGGCCCAATCTATTAGTAGCGCCAATGTATGATGGAAATTCCAATGCTGCTGAAGTGAGGAACGATATTTACCTCCCGGATAAAGATCAAGTTTGGATAGATTATTTTACAGGTGAGCAATATCAGGGTGGTTCAGTTCTTCATAATTTTAGTGCTCCACTCTGGAAGACTCCTGTATTTGTTAAGGCTGGTGCAATTATTCCAATGGCGCCAGAAAACAATTCTATAAATGAATTGGATGGTTCGGAAAATAGAATATTTGATGTTTATCCATCAGGGAAATCGGAGTTTACCCTATATGAAGATGATGGTAAAACGGTTGAGTATAAAGAAGGAAAAAGTATAAGAACAAAGGTCACTTCTGAGATTACTGGGAACAAAGTTGATATAACTGTTCATGCTGCAAAAGGTGAGGGCTATAAAGGCATGGTAAAAGAGCGGGGAACAGAAGTAATTGTTAATACTCGTGTAAAGCCAAAGAACATACATCAGGTTAAGATTGATAATAAAAATATTAAATTACGTGAAGTTACGACTGAAGAGGAATATCAAAACTCTGAAAACGTGTACTTCTATAATGAACATCCAAACTTAAACAAATATTCTACAGAAGGTTCACCATTTGAAACGACTGAAATTATTACATCACCAAAGTTATATATTAAGGTTGGAAAAACAGATATCACGGAAAATGATATCACTTTTACAGTAAATGGCTTTGATAATACGCAAAAGCGAGAGGTAGTGGATGAAGCGGTACCAACTATTCCATCTGTACTTCATGCTGAAGAGGCAAACATTACAGACCAGGATATTACATTAAATTGGGATAAAGTTGAGGGAACGAATACTACTTACGATTTAATGATTAATGGTATTGTCCATACAAATGTGTTTAAGTCAAGTGATAGTCAGCAAATACCATTTTTCCTTCATTCAGGATTAACATTTGACTCAGAATATTCTTATCGAATCAGAGCAACGAATACAAAAGGATCATCTGCCTGGAGTGATGAGATAAAAATAAGAACGAAGCTTGACCGCTACAGAAATGTCCCTAAAAATATTACAGCAAAAGCTGATAGTCAACAGCCGGGGCAAGAAGCATCCTTAGCTGTCGATGGAAAGGATGAAACCTTGTGGCATACTGCATGGGGAGATTCGGGCAATAAATTGCCACATACCTTTGAGATTGATATGAAGCTAGCTTATGAGTTAGATAAGCTTGAATATGTGCCTAGGCCAGACGCAGGGAATGGTACGATTTTAAAATACAATTTAGACGTAAGTCTGGATGGCAAAACCTATAAAAATATCATTACTGATGGAACCTTTGAGAGAAGCAAAGACACGAAAGTAATTGATTTTAACGAAATTATTACGGCAAGGTATATTAAGTTGACCATTACCAGCTCTGTAGGAGGCTTTGGCAGCGCCCATGAATTTAGGCCGTACAAAAGGGACAAAACAGAAGGAACGGTTGTTGGTGAGAATATACCAAACGGAACAATTGATGAAGCTGATCTGCTCTTCTTTTCCAGCTATATGGGAGTTGACGAAACGGATACAGCTTGGGGACAGGTGTCAAGAGTTGATATTAATTTCAACGGTGTCATTGACTCCTACGATTTAATGTATGTAGCTTCCCAATTGGGTCAACCGCTGCTTCAGCCAACAGGGAGACCAGTTGCCGGACGAGTGGATATTAGGCCTGACAAGCAGCAGTTAAAAGCGGGTGAGGAGTTTACGGTGGAAATTATTGGAGCCGGGCTAAAGGATATCAATGCTTTTAACGTGGAACTTAAGCTGGATCCAAACAAATATGAATTAATAAAACAGTGTAACCCTGACGGGACTTGTGGGGATAACATTGTCTCCCCATCCAGCGAAGCCATTAATATGTTGAATTATTCTTTGCTTGCCGGGATTGGAAATGCTGAACAAAGAATCATGGCCGCGTTTTCCAACAAGGGAACACAACAGACATTAGAAGGCACCAAGACATTAGCCATGGTTAGGTTAAAGGCTAAAAAAGACTTAACTTTCGATATGTCTATTACAAGATCACTGCTGGTTAATACAGCCTTTGATACGATTGATAAAATTGGCGAGGTGCTAAATCCTGATCAAGAACCGGGAGCGGTTGACCAACCGCAGGAGCAGAAAGAATTACAATTATCAAATAAAGATATGACGGCTACGGGGGAAGGAGAAAAGATGCAAGGCGGTGCAGCTGCATTTGCCAAACTCATAGATAGTGAGATCAGCGAAAGTTCTTTGGCAGAATTGAAATGGTCGATCACAGAAAGTGATGGAATTTCACTGCCGCTGCATGTGGATATTAACCTTAATAAACCACAAGAAATGACTAAATTTATCGTGTATAATCGCCCGCAGTATACGAATGGCAAAATTAAAAAACTTAGTGCTAAGGCATACACGGAAGCTGGAATTGTATATGATTTAGGGGCAAAAACGGTGCTATTTGACCAAAAATCGGTCACGTTTGACCTTGCTGCAGCTGGGATACCTTCTGGGACCAAATTTACAAAGTTAGCGTTAAACTTTGAGGAATCACACAGCGGGCCGCTTATGTTGTCTGTTTCAGAGGTAGAGGTTTTTGTAAAGAATCCTGCCTATGTGGCTGAATAAGCATAAAGGTTTTGTATTACATTAGTGATGTCAAAGTTAACCCATTAACGTGTTAACCCTAACATGAAGGAAAGTTTAGACAGCTCAGGATTTAATTCTTTGAAGTAAAAAATCGTGAAGGTATATAACAATCCCCAAATTCAACACAATCAGAAATAGATGAGGCTAATTCTGATTTCACCCAAAACTATGAGGATATATTATCCAAGCTCAAGAAAAGAGCCAATAAGAAAATTTAGTAGATGTAATGGCAACGGTACACGGAGAGAAAAGGAATCTATAAGATGATGATTTCTTTTCTTTTTTTTGAATTGTGCTGTTGACCCATCAACCCAATTGGTTTATATTTTAATTGTTAGAATAGTTTGTATTTAAATATAATAGAGGGGGAAATTAAATGGGAAAAAGGATTAGCAGTATGATTTCGATCCTGTTAGTCGCAGTTTTATTACTAGCTGCATGCAGTAGCAAAAGTTCTTCTTCAGAGAAAACCACAATTAAGTATTGGTCTATGTGGAACAAAGGGGAACCGCAACAGGTTGTTATTCAAAAGATCATTGATGAATATGAAGATGAAAATCCAAATGTTAAAGTGGACGTACAGTGGATGGGCCGTGAAGTTATGTCTAAAGTAAGAAATGGGGCTTTAAGCGGCGATGCGCCTGACCTCACAGAGCAATCTGGGGCAGAGGTTGAAGGAGCATTAATTAATAACAAGTTAGTAGAACCCTTAAATGATTTACTCTCTATGAAGATTCCAAATGAAGAAACAGAATTTCAAGAAGTATTTATTGATAACATTCTTCCATTCTACCAAAAGGAAGGTAATACTTATTTTATCCCATATGAAATCATCAGCTCTGGTTTTCATTATGATGAAAACCTTTTTAAGAAATTTGGAGTTGAACCCCCAGCCACTTGGGAAGCGTTTGTGGAAATCAATAAGAAGTTTAAAAGTGAAGGTTTAGCACCACTTGCACAGGATGGCAATATCGATTTTTACAATGCTTATTACTATTACTGGTTAGTAGAACGCTTGATGGGTCCTGGTGCTCTTGTAAAGGCAGCTGGAGATAAGACAGGGGAAACATGGTCTCAGCCAGAATATTTGGAAGCGGCGAAAAAGGTACAAGAGCTTGCGGATAACGAATTCTTTGCAGATGGTTATAAAGGAAGTCAGTACCCTGCAGCACAAACTGCTTGGGCAAGCGGCAAGTCCGCGATGGTTTTAGTTGGAAGCTGGCTGTCCAGTGAAACAGCTGAATATTCTTCTGAGGATTTTAAATATAAAGCTTTTCCTTTCCCTGAAGTTGAGGGTGGAAAAGGAGGCAAGGACCAAGCGGAACTTTACTTAATCGGATGGGTTGCTCCTAAAGGTGCCGACAAAAAAGCGGTTCAAGACTTCTTAGCCTTTGCTATGCAGAAAAAATACCAAGAAGGTATTGTGAAAGATACAAAAAATATTAGTTCAAGAAATGATTTAGAAGCACCAGAAGCATTAGCAGATTTTAGAGATATTGTTGTCAATGCCTCATCCTACCATAAGGAATACGATGGTTTGCAGGCTGAATATCCAGATTGGTGGAAAACTGTATTCTTACCTCTTGATGATAAATTAATTTTCGGCGAAATTAAGGCGGAAGAATTTGTTCAGGAGCTGCAAAAACAAACAAAGGATTACTGGAGTAAAAAATAAATTTGTGGAAGCAGGAGGCGCACGTGTTCTCCTGCTTTCTTTGAAAAAACTAGCTTTGAAAAGGAGGGAGTCATGTGAGATTGGGGAAGAAAAAGCTGACAATACCTTATTTGTTGCCAGCATTAAGCTTATATCTCATTTTTTTTATAGGTCCTGCCATCTATGGAATTTGGATTAGCTTTAATGAGTGGAGTGGTTTTACCGATGATATGAAATTTGTGGGATTAAAAAATTATGGAAAATTAATTGGAGACCCCATCTATTGGCAGTCATTTTTGAATATGATTCTCATTTTATTTGTTGGAGGCCTTTTTGTTTTTCTCATTGGATTTATTTTTACTGCACTGATGAGCCAAGGGGTGACGGCAAAAAGGGCAATCCGCGCGATTATATTTTTTCCGCAAATCATTGCACCTATTGCTTTGGCGGTAGTTTGGAATTATTTATACCGCTTCGATATTGGTTTTTTTAATTCCATTTTAACTTCAATAGGACTTAATCCTGTTAACTGGACTGGTCCTAGCAATATTATGATGTCTGCAATTATTGCTATTATTTGGTATAGTACTGGTTTTTATGCCATTATCCTTTTAGCCGGGGTAGATAAAATCCCTAACACAATTTTTGAAGCTGCACGAGTAGAAGGCGCATCTACGTTTAAAATTTTCACAAAAATTACACTTCCATTAATTTGGGACGTTATGTCCATTGCAGTAATCCTATGGGGAATTAATTCCATACGTTTATTTGATTTCTTGTTTGCATTCGGTGGAGCAGAGCCGCCGACAAGGATGTGGAATACCGCCATGTATCAATTTATTCTTGGATTCGGCCAGCGAACTCCTATTTATCAATTAGGGTATTCAAGTGCGATTGCAGTGACCATGATTTTTGTTGTCTTGTTGTTTGTTGTTACAGGAAGAAAGTTATTTAAACGTGAAGTATACGAATTATAAAGTCATTGAGGCTACACGGAAAGGGGCAAAACAAAGTGAATTCAAACGGAAATAGTGTGTGGTCAGCACTTGGAAAGACATTTATATATGTATGGACGTTATTTATATTATTTATTTTAGGTTGGATTGTCTTAGCATCCCTTAAAACAAATCGTGAATTATTCGAAGGGTTTTGGAGCCTCCCTGACTCATTTCAGTGGAGCAATTATTATACTGCCTGGGTACAGTCTGATCTTGCTTCTTATTTTTTTAATAGCTTACTAGTAGTTACAATTAGTGTACTTGGTATCGTTATTGTGAGTGCACCAGCTGCTTACGTATTATCAAGGTATAACTTTATTGGCAGGGAGTTTTTAACAAATGCCTTTGTTATTGGAATTGGTATTCCCTATCAAGCGGTATTGATTCCGATTTATTTACTGTTAATAAAAATTGGATTAATTAATTCCTTTATTGGCTTGATCATTGTTTATATTGCGTTGTCCCTGCCGTTTACAATCTTCATTCTGACTGGCTTTTTTCAAAGTTTACCTTCAGATGTAGAGGAAGCAGCAGTCATAGATGGGGCAAGTGAAAATGCTATTTTTTGGAGGGTTATGCTTCCGATGGCCCGTCCTGGGTTGGTAACCGTAATGATTTTAAATGCCGTTGGATTATGGAATGAATTTTTACTAGCAAAAGCATATATGAATGTAAATGAAAAATACACATTGTCCGTCGGTTTATACCAATTTTATCAATCGATGCAATATAATTCTGATTGGGTAAGTTTGTTCGCGGGAGTCGTTATTATCATATTCCCAATCCTTATTTTCTATTTATGGTTGTCAGATAAAATTATTGAAGGAATGACTGCTGGAAGTGGAAAATAAAAAATGTCGTTACCACATTGGGTTGACCCTACAAGTTGGTGTGGTATAATAGAATTACTTACAATAATCAAATTATTCTCATAGTCTACTTTCTATGAGTTTTTCTTAGACTATACTTGTACCATTAACCCAATGTTACAAAACGGCGGAATGGACTTCTTGAAGAAAACTCGTCTTCTTATTTACATCAATTTTTTATTCTACAGATAAGCAGGTACACTCGAATAAATCAAAATGGATAGTAGAGGTGTAAGAAAATGAAAAAGGCGATTGGCATTGATATTGGCGGAACAAAGATTGCGGCAGGAGTCATTTCGCAATCGGGGGAATTGCTTCACCGAGCAGAAGTGAAAAGCGATCCTTCCGACCGCGAAAACATGTTTACACAAGTAGTAAAAGCAGTGGAACAGGTTCTAGAAGGAACACAGTTTTCTGATATGGAAGGTATCGGCGTCGGGGTACCAGGCAAAGTCGATCGAGAGAATGGCATCGCCATTTTTCAAAACAATCTACCTTGGCAGCAGTTTCCGATTGCCGACCGGTTACAGGAGCAATTTTGCGCCAAGACAATCACCATTGACAATGATGTTTATATGGCGGCTTTCGCTGAGTGGAAAGCGGCCCAGGGAAAAACGAATGAGACCTTTGTCTACGTGACAATCAGTACAGGAATCGCCTGTTCCATCATCCATCATGGTTCCTTTTTTAGAGGAGCTGGTTTTGCCGGGGAACTTGGGCTGATTCCCGTTCTTTCGAAGGCAGGCAATGCGCGGTTGGAAAAAATTGCAGCTGGCCCTGGGATCCAGAAAATAGCAGGGATTCCAACCAAAGATGTCTTTACTGGATATTTAAACGGGTCACAGGAATTTCAGTCAGTCATCGATGAGGTGACCGACCATTTAGCCCAGGGACTTTATTCTATTTCCTGTTTATTAGATCCGCATAGAATAGTTTTCGGCGGCAGTGTCATAGTGAATAATCCATTTTTGCTTGAGTTAATCAAAGAAAAACTAAAAATTTATCAACTTCCTGAACAGCAGCATCTTATAGACCAAATGAGCATTAGTACATTGGCGCAGAATAATGGTGTTGTTGGTGCGGGATTACGAGTATTCGAGAGATTCTAAAAAGGAGTGGTTGTTTATGTTTACATTAAGTCAAGAAAAATTGGTGCCATTAGGGGCATCAATCACAACAGCGGAGATCAAACAGCAACCTGATTTATGGGCTGAAACCTTTGATTTATACACGAAGAAAAGCAGGGAGATCAAAGAGTTTTTCCTGGAATTGTCAACAAAACACGACAGGGTTCGAATCATCTTTACAGGTGCCGGAACGTCTGCATATGTTGGTGATACCGTCACACCATACCTAAAAGAAAAAGTCGATGAAAAACAGTGGGAATTGCTCAGTATTCCAACAACCACTTTGGTATCCAATCCTTACCAATTCTTAAAATCGGATATTCCAACCTTACTCGTTTCATTTGCTCGAAGCGGCAACAGCCCGGAAAGCGTTGCAGCAGTACAATTAGCTGGGCAAATCGTAACCGATTTGTATCAGGTAACGATTACCTGTGCTAAAAAGGGTCAATTAGCCAAGCGAGCAGCAGGGGATGGAAATAACTTATTGCTATTAATGCCTGAAAAATCGAATGATCAAGGATTTGCGATGACGGGAAGTTATACGTGCATGGCGCTGACGGCTTTACTCGTTTTCGATTCTTTATCGATTGAAGAAAAATCGACGATTGTAAAAACGATTCAGCAAATGGGTGAAAGCGTCATTCAAAGGGAAGATGTCATCCAAGCGATAATCAATCATGATTTTAATCGGATTATTTACCTAGGTTCAGGCAGTTTAGAAGGCCTAGCAAGAGAAGCGCAATTAAAAATATTAGAGTTGACAGCTGGAAAAATTGTCACTGCCTTTGATTCACCGTTAGGATTTCGGCATGGCCCTAAATCATTTTTGAACGAACAATCATTGGTTTTTGTGTTTGTTTCCAACCATCCATATACACGTCAATATGATTTAGATATGTTAAAAGAAATGCAGCAGGACGACTTTGCCAGCTATATATGTGCCATCGAGGTTGATGGTAATACCAATTATGATGGTAACACGTTTGGATTTGGAAGCGAGGCACAGTTCGTTCCAGATGCATACTTAGCATTACCTTTTGTCATGATTGGACAGACGGTTTCCTTGCTGGCTTCAGTAAAAGTAGGTAACAAACCAGATACTCCTTCACCGACAGGCACGGTTAACCGTGTAGTTAAAGGCGTAACCATTTATGAATATCAGTAGGGGAAGAAACATGTCCAAATATATCTTTGCAGATACGTTTTTTCTTGAGGGAGAGGTTGAAGGGCCAGGTTTTTTAGAATTAAAAGATGGAAAATTCGGTGATTTTTCGAAAAATTGGCCCGAAGTTGGTGCTGAAATCATTGATTACGCGGGACATTGGATTGCTCCAGGTTTAGTAGATACACATATTCATGGATTTCGAAATTACGACATTATGGACAATGACTTTGAGGGATTGAATGGGATATCAGAAGGACTGCTTTCCTGCGGAGTTACCTCGTTTTTGCCGACAACCTTAACCTCATCAACCGAAATATTAAATAACGTGGTCAAAATGATTGGTACTCATTACACGCAAGTTTGCGGAGCAAAAATAAAAGGAATTTTTTTAGAAGGGCCGTTTTTTACTGAAAAACATAGAGGGGCACAAAACACGAAATATTTTTCTGATCCATCTATTGAACTATTAAAAGTTTGGCAGAAATTATCCAATGATTCTATTAAAAAAATTGCGATTGCGCCTGAAAGAAATGGTGCAGCGGAATTTATTGAATATGCGGTAGGAGAAAAGATTGCAGTGGCATTAGCCCACAGTGACGCAACATATAAAGAAGCAAAGCAGGCGGTTGAAAATGGAGCTTCGATTTTTGTTCATACCTTCAATGGTATGAGCCCGCTACACCATCGTGAGCCGGGGATGGCCGGGGCAGCGATGAATTTAAAAGATGTTTTTGCCGAAATCATTTGTGATGGACACCATGTTCATCCTGTTGCTGCAAACATTTTAATGAATGCACGTGGCAAAGATCAAACCGTTATGGTGACCGATTGTATGATGGCTGGAGGGATGCCGGAAGGAAATTATCTACTGGGAGAATTCCCAGTTGAGGTGAAAGCCGGTGCGGCCCGAATCGAAGGTGGCAGCTTAGCAGGAAGCATTTTACAGCTGAAAGATGCTGTTAAAAATGTCGTTAATTGGGGGATTGCGACACCGGAGGAAGCAATCTATATGGCAAGTACCGCTCCAGCAAAAAGTATTGGGCTTGATGGGGAATGCGGGAAAATTGCTGAGGGGTACGCGGCTGACTTTATTGTGTTGAATCCTGATCTGGATCTAATTGCGACTTACCTTGATGGTATTTGTCGTTACCAAATACGGAAAGAGGGAGTGCGATGATTTTAGCTGTCACGATGAATCCATCTGTTGATATTTCCTATCCGATCCATGAATTTAAGCTGGATGCTGTGAACCGGGTGGAAAATGTGAGAAAAACGGCCGGCGGTAAAGGCTTAAATGTTACACGGGTGATTGCGCAAATGGAAGAAAAAGTCCTTGCAACGGGTGTACTAGGCGGAACCATCGGTGATTACATCGTCCAGGAATTAAATAAATGCCAAATTCCGAATGACTTTTTGAAAATAGAAAAAGAGTCGAGAAATTGTATTGCTATCCTTCATGAAGGGATGCAAACAGAAATTTTAGAATCGGGCCCAACCTTAACGAAAGAAGAAGGGGCAGATTTTTTAGGGAAATTTGAAGAGCTGTTAGATAAAGTTACCCTAGTGACGATTTCAGGCAGTTTGCCGAAGGGACTGCCGGTGGACTTTTACCAGCAAATGTTAGCCATTAGTCAGAGAAAGGGAATTCCGGTGGTATTGGATTCATCAGGGGAACCGTTACGAGCAGCCTTGTTACATATTAAAAAACCATTTGCGATTAAGCCTAATATTACGGAATTATCTCAGCTGCTCGGTGTGAAAGTGGATAGCAGAATATGCAGTTTGAAACAAGCTTTAGATCATGGGTGGTTTAAAGGGATTGAATGGATTGTTGTCTCGATGGGTGGGGAGGGGGCTTTTGTAAGACATGGATTGGAAGATTATCGGGTAACTCTCCCAAAAATAGACGTGGTGAATCCGGTTGGTTCCGGAGATGCTGTGGTTGCCGGGTTAGCGGTCGCACTGAATCGAAATCAATCGGTTGAAACTGTGCTGAAAACGGCTATGACTACAGGGATGCTCAATACGATGGAAGCCGGTACGGGTTCGATAAACATGGCCAAGTTTGAGGAGTATTTTGATTTGGTAAAAATAGATTGCTAGGGGGAATATCGATGCTAGAATTAACAAAAAACAAGTTGGCCGCTTTAAAACGTTTATCCGATGAAAATGGAATTATTGGAGCCTTAGCAATTGATCAACGCGGTTCATTGAAAAAAATGATTGCCGCAGGAAGTACGAATCCGGTTGGAGATGAAGGGATTATCCGATTTAAAGAATTGGTTTCTGAAGAATTAACTCCTTATTCAACTGCGATTCTATTAGATCCAGAATATGGACTCCCGGCGGCAAAAGTCCGCAGCAAGAACGCCGGTTTATTGGTGGCCTATGAAAAGACCGGATACGATGCAACAGCTGTAGGTAGACTGCCTGATTTATTGCCTGAGTGGTCAGTGAAACGGTTGAAAGAAGCTGGTGCTGATGCTGTCAAATTTTTATTGTACTATGACGTCGATGAGGATGAGAAGATCAATGACTATAAACATGTTTATATGGAACGGGTTGGTTCGGAATGTACGGCAGAGGATATTCCGTTTTTCTTGGAAATCATCTCTTATGATGCCAACATTAATGATGTGAAAAGTAAAGAGTATGCGAAAGTGAAGCCGGATAAAGTGATTGAGGCAATGAGGGAATTTTCCAGACCGCAGTATCAAGTTGATGTTCTGAAAGTAGAAGTTCCCGTGGATATGAACTTTGTTGAAGGGTATACAACAGGTGAAACCCTTTATAGTCAGGAAGAAGCTGCTGCGTACTTCAAAGAGCAAAGTGAGATCACCAAGCTGCCGTTTATTTTTTTAAGTGCAGGAGTAAGCGCTGAATTATTCCAGGAAACATTGAAATTTGCCAAACAATCCGGTTCGACGTTTAATGGCGTATTATGCGGACGTGCCACCTGGAAAGACGGCGTCGACCCATTTGCTTCCGGCGGTGAACAGGCAGGCCGTGAATGGTTACAACTCATTGGTAAAAAGAATATTGAAGAACTAAATGTTGTTTTGAAGGAATCCGGCAGCTCCTGGTTTGAAAAGGTTAAAAATAATAATAGCTTCGCAGCTTATTAAGTTAGTGACTATGTTTTTTAAATAGACAGTTATATGGGAAAAAAGCCATCTATG
>NZ_NPDD01000108.1 GCF_002272245.1 Bacillus sp. 7884-1
AATATCCTACTGTCTTTTCCCACTGCAGGAATTACATGATTTTTATAGAACTTTATAAAAAGGAGGGGAAAACATGGAAAATCCTAAGTTAAATAAATATCTAAATGAGTGGATTGAGGAAGCCACAATAACTAAAATGCAGGAAAAGATGACTAACGGAGAACTTACATCTAAAGAACTTGTGATGATGTATCTACATAGAATCTCTGTTTATGATAAAAGGATTAACGCTATCCTTGAGGTTAATCCAGATGCATTACATATCGCAGCAGCTCTTGATGCCGAACGCCAGGAAACGGGGCCACGTAGTGCGTTGCACGGGATTCCCATTCTAATAAAAGATAATATTGATAGTGCTGATAAAATGCATACGAGTGCAGGTTCTTTAGCTTTAAAGGATTCCATTGCCTTAAAGGATTCTTATGTGGCAGAGCAGTTACGGAAAGCAGGAGCTGTCATTTTAGGGAAAACAAATATGACTGAGTGGGCAAACTTTATGGCCATTGGTATGAAGAGCGGCTATAGCTCCCGAGGGGGTCAAGTATTAAATCCATATGGACCTGATAAATTTGATGTTGGTGGCTCTAGTTCTGGTTCAGGTGCAGCAGTTGCTGCAAATTTAGCAGCTGCAGCGATTGGAACGGAAACGTCTGGGTCCATTTTGAATCCATCCTGTCAAAACTCATTAGTAGGAATCAAACCGACAGTGGGGCTGATCAGCAGGAAAGGAATTATCCCAATTGCGCATACACAGGATACAGCAGGACCTTTGTCTAGAACGGTTCGGGATGCAGTGATTCTATTGAATGCATTAACAGGCAGAGACGAGGAAGATGCAATAACAAGAACAAATCCACTTGTGGAGAAGGACTTTACAGAGCATTTACGTAAGGACGGACTCAAAGGTAAAAAAGTGGGAATTGCTTTAGAAGGATTCATCGAACAGATAAGTGAAGAAAAGCAAAAAATCTTTCATGATGCTGTCGCGATTTTGGAGGCAGCCGGTGCAGAGGTTATTGAAAATATAGAAATTCCTTCCGCAAAAGTAAAATGGTCGTACGATGTTTTAACTTATGAATTTAAACCAGATATAAACGTTTATTTAAGTAACCTTCATCCATCTATACCTATAAGGACGTTAAATGACATCATTCAATTTAATAAGGAAAATGAAGAAATAATGCTTAAGTATGGACAGGCAGTGTTATTGGATTCGGATGCTACTAGTGGTTCCTTAACCGAAGCAGAATATGTAAAGACTTTGGAATTTGATTATTACCACTCGACGGAGCGGGGAATTGATCATGCTCTTAATGAGTATCAATTAGATGCCATTCTTTTCCCAAGTGATGAGGGTTCGCATATTAGTGCAAAAGCTGGTTATCCAACCATTGCTGTTCCTGCAGGGTATACCTCAGAAGGGGAACCTGTCGGAATAACCTTAGCGGGAACCGCTTTTAGTGAACCACAGCTGATTGAAGCCGCTTATGCGTTTGAACAGCTAACAAAGTTCCGAAAAGCACCAGTTCTTGGGGGAGAATAACTTCATTTCTTTTCACTCATACTATTTATGAATTTCTCTAGAAGGAGATGATAGTGTGGGAAGACAGAAACTCGGTAATGCCAATGCCCAGCGAAATAACAATCGTAAAAAGGGAATGAAAAACAGCGCTGAACTTGTTGAGTTTTCAACAGGTGAAGAATTAAAACAGAATCGTCCTCATGGTAAATAAAGGAACACGCCTCCTGCTTTAGGAGGCGTGCTATATTTTCGTATTATTTATCCCCGACATACTTAAGCGGTTTCTTAGCTGGACCTTCAATCACATCCCCTTCATAGGAGAAGCGGGAACCGTGACATGGGCAGTCCCATGATTTCTCCGCATGATTCCATTCACATTCACAGCCTAAGTGTGTACAAGTAGTATCCACAATGTAAAGCTTACCATCTTTATCCTTATAGGCACCTGAACGTTTTCCGTTATGCATGACCACAGATCCTTCACCATTTTTCAAATCTCCTGGATCCTTTGGCACAAATTCAAGCTTTCCTTTTATTAAATGCTTAGCTACGTCAGCATTTGTGGTTACTATTGATTTTATATCTGGGTCAGCATCAAAACGTGATGGTGAATACAAGTCCTTATATGGATTATCACGATTCATAATATAATCGGTCAGTAAATGGGCTGCAAGAATTCCCGATGTCATCCCCCATTTTTTATAGCCAGTTGCCACTAAAATATGCTCCTTATTTACAGTAAGAGGGCCAATATAAGGCACCTTATCTAAGCTAACCAAGTCCTGTGCTGACCACCGGTAATGATACTCAGAAAGATCGAATACCTCTTTCGCAAAGGACTCCAGTGCAAGATAATGTCTGAGCGTATCCATACCCTGTCCGGTTTTGTGGTTTTCACCGCCAAGGATAAGGAGATTACCACCCTCTATCGGTGTATAACGAATTGACCGAGTCGGACTATCAGCACTGATATACATACCCCCTGGGTACTTCATGTCAGTCTTAATCCCAATCGCGTAGGATCTATCCGCGTACATCCGTGCAAAATAGAGTCCTGGTTTATCATAAAAAGGGAAGTGAGAGGCAATGATGACGTGCCTGCAGGTAATCCGGTGTCCATCCTTGGTAACTACCTTTGGCTGTGACGTATCTTCATCCTCGATGTCGTCAGCAATCGTATTTTCATAAAAAGAACAGCCTGCATTCACAGCTTCATCTAGGAGTCCTTTTAGAAACTTCAATGGATGATATTGAGCTTGATTTCGCATTAGCAAAGCTGATTTTATTTGAATATCAAACGGAATATTACCTACTAAGTCCCCATCGATTCCAAGTCTTTGGTAAGCAGACCACTCTGTTTCCAGCTTCTGGGCATATTGGTCTGAGGTAGCGTAAACATAGGCGTCTTGTTGACTGAAGTCACAATCTATTCCTTTTTCTTTCACAGCAGTTTCAACGAATTTAATGGCACTGGAGACTGATTCGAAATATTGTTTTGCCTTTTCCTCACCGAAATGACCGATTAATTCATCGTATATCAATCCATGCTGTGCAGTCAGCTTAGCAGTTGTATGCCCGGTTGTGCCGTTCAGTACTCCTCCTGCCTCTAATACAGCAACTTTTACCCCTTCCTTCGCAAGCAAATAAGCGGCAGTTATACCAGTAATTCCAGCTCCGACAATAACAACATCTACGGTTTTATCTTCATTTAGCTTTTCGAAAGTTGGTAATTCTATTTCACGCCAGTAAGTACGCGGAAATTGGTGGGTATTTTCAGTTGAACTCATTTGTTGACCTCCAGTTAGATATTCATAGGTTTATTTTTTCCAAATTTAGCGAATTCATGTAATGGTTCCCTATATAAAAAATATTATTTAGAAATAGAATTAGATTGACGAAAGTTACAGGTATTGATATTTTCAATATAATAACTATTTTGTAAATTAAGAAGAGGGTGCTGATATGGGGAAGAAATTTGAGACAGAAATTTTACATGGTGGGAAGAAAAGTAACAGTAAAATAGCTAGTAAAGTTACACCGATTTATCAGACCTCCGCATTTGCCTTTAAAGATCTTGATGAATTAGAAGGATTTTATCATGGGAATGGTCAATATCTTTATTCAAGGGTAGGCAATCCGAACACAGATGAACTAGGAGAAGCGGTTGCAAGACTTGAGTGCGCTCCTGCAGGTGTAGCAGCGTCATCGGGATTGTCAGCTATTTTAGCCGGTGTGTTAGCCGTAGTGAAAAACGGAGACCATATTATTGCAGCAGATGATTTATATGGCGGCAGTTACCATATGCTGAAAGAAGAATTAAATCATTTTGGGATTGAAACAAGCTTTGTTTCCTTTACTAATTTAGATGAAGTAGGAAAGGAAATTAAAGAAAATACGAAACTGCTTTACACTGAATCCATTACAAATCCTTTATTAAGGGTGGAGGATATTAAAGGAGTAGTTGAACTAGCCCGTAAGCATCAATTAAATACATTAGTTGATAATACATTTGCAACTCCGTACCATTGTCAGCCATATCTAATGGGAATAGATTTGGTGGTGCATAGTGCAACCAAGTATATTGGGGGGCATAGCGATGTGACAATTGGAGTCCTTACTGGTAGAGAAGATCTAGTTGCTAGTGCACGCACGAAAATTGTAAATCTGGGTACAAATGTAAGTCCGTTTGAAGCATGGCTGACATGCCGCGGTTTAAAAACATTAGCATTGAGAATGAAAGCACAATCCAGTAACGCAAGGAAATTAGCAGAAGCATTGTCACATAATCGTTTTGTTGAAAAAGTCTATTACCCCTTTGACCAAGATCAAGATGGTTTTGGAGCAATGGTGACCATTGAGCTTTCAAAAACAGTCGATATCAGTCAATTTTTTCGCTCGTTAGCTTGGATTAAAATTGCCCCTACGCTTGCCGGAGTCGAAACGACTGTTTCCCATCCATTAACTACTTCTCACCGGTCACTCCCACAAGAAGCCTGTGAAGCTTTGGGGATTACGAAAGAAGTTGTACGGATTTCAGTAGGAATCGAACATACTGATGATATAATTGCACAATTTGAACAGGCAATTGAGAAATCACTTTAAAAGTAAAAAGAACCTTGGTTTCCAGGGTTCTTTTCGTTTTGGTTATTCTATTAGTCAATTTCCTTTTTTACGGGATCAATACGGGTGGAGTCTTCGGAGTTAAGACTTCCTTTTAAAAAATAAACCAATGTACCCCCAACAATACCAAGACAAATGATAAACCCAATGGCAGTAATCCACCATCCAGCCATTCAAATCCCCCCTTTACTAATGTTTATGCGAAGGGGGGATCTTTTTTTCTTTATTTATTTTTCTTATCCAAATCAGCATAATAATCAACTTTTTTAATATTTACACCTACAAACGTTTCAAGGATGGATTGACCGCCTGCAATCGAGAAAATCAAAATAAAGACAAACGTAACCCGGGGGAAAAGTAAATACCCGCCTCCAAGAAGAATGGCACTCCAAACCCCAGCACACCAATAACACTTCAATAAATACCCAAACATGCCTTTTGGTACTTCCTTTGTTTCAATTCCATGATTGGTTTCAACTTTAACTTTCTTCATAAATGGTTTACGAATAAATTCAGTAATTTTATCAAAAACAATTAAATGAGTTAACCGATAACTTGCCAAAATTAACATGACATAGGTTATCCACGAAATGTCTCTCACACTTTTTCCTCCGAACTTTACAATGAAAAATTTTTGACACTCTGTATATTTTGAACCTGAAATCTAAAATATATATCGAGGAGGCGAAATAATGAAAAAATCATTTTGGTTTAGTTTAATGTTTTTACTATCACTAATAAGTATTCCAAGCATTTCATTTGCCCAGCAGATTTATACTGTACAGCCTGGGGATACACTTTGGAAAATCGCGGTTCGTTACCAAGTTGGGATTTCTGAAATCATCTCAGCAAATCCGCAATTTAAAAATCCAAACCTTATTTATCCAGGAGAAAAAGTTACGATTCCTAGCTATGATGCAACGAAAAGTATTGAAAGCCAAGTTGTCCAATTAACGAATCAAGAACGAGCAAAAAATGGTTTAAAACCTTTGACACAAGATTGGGAATTATCAAGGGTTGCACGATATAAATCGGTGGACATGAGGGATAAAAACTATTTCAGCCACACTAGTCCGACATATGGCAGTCCATTTACGATGATGAAGAACTTCGGTATTTCTTACCGGGCAGCAGCAGAAAATATTGCGGCTGGACAAACAACCGCTCAAGAAGTGGTTCAGGCTTGGATGAACAGCCCAGGTCATCGAGCGAATATCCTAAGCGGGAATTATACGTATATAGGTGTTGGATACGCCAAAGGCGGATCACAAAGACATTATTGGACACAAATGTTTATATCAAAATAAACATGAAGGGGTCAGTTCCGACACATGGGACTGACCCTTTCTACGTCTTAAGACTGATATGAAAATAAAGCGCTGGTTCGTTATGAGAAATTTGGATAAGAGGTAAGATGATATCAAGATAAAGAAAGGAGGAAAAAACAAAATGAAGAAGTTTGGTTTAATACTTGCTGGTGGTGTTGCAGCCATCATTTTACTTTCATCCATAGGTCCGATGATAGGATTACTAGTTGGTCTTGCGGTTCTCTACTTCATTTTCAAACAGTTCTTAAAGGCTGAAACGACCGGAGGCAAGATTGTTCTCGGGATTATCGGATTCTTTGTCCTAATGGCCTCTATTCATAACGCTCCTGCTATCATTGGAGTTCTTGCTGCCTATGTACTTTATCTGGTATATAAAAACTGGAATAGCAGTAAAAAGACCGTTGTAAAAGAGGATTCTGATCCGTTTGTAAATTTTGAGAAACAATGGAATGAATTAAATAATAACTAATCTAAGGAGAGAGATAAAATGACAAACCTATTAACTAGAATTAAAGATACAATTATGGCTGATTTACATGCTGCTGTTGACCAAAAGGAAAAGAAAAATCCAATTGCCCTGCTTAACCAATATCTTCGTCAATGCGAGCAAGAGACAGAAAAGGTAAGAAAGCTTTTGGAACGACAATACGCGCTGAAGGATGAATTCACTAGAGAACATTCTCAGGCTGTGGAGCTGGCAGAAAAAAGAAAGTATCAGGCAGAGATTGCTTCTAAAGCAGGAGAAATGGAGCTTTATGAGTTTGCTTCAGCTGAACATCAGCAATACTCAAGCCGTGTTGAACGACTAGGAGCTTCACTTGAGCATGTACAAGGTCAGCTAGGGGAACTAGAAAGAAAATATGAAGAAATGAAGCATAAGCTTAAAGACATGCAAATTCGACGCTTGGAATTAATGGGCCGAGAGAATGTAACCCGCGCAAATCATCGAATGAATCAAGTATTGGACTCAAATACTACATCTAATAGTGCAGACAGGCGTTTTCAAGAGATAGACAATTACTTAGATCGTCTAGATCACCAAGTAAAAAGTTCCTATTACCGCGATACTATTGACGCTAAGATTGCCCAATTAGAAAAAGAAATGAAATTAGAAGAAAGCAAGTCCATTTAATAACCAAAACATGGTATTCTAAAAAGGTGCAAACAGGTGCACCTTTTTGGCTATAACATGAATGCAGAAACTAAACGAGGGAGGGATAGGCCAGATGTTAAAAAACGCAAAGAATGATTATACAGGATGGCTGGTTGTAATTGGGGTTGTCGTTCTGCTGCTAGAAATTCTATTTTTCAACAGTGGTCTTATATTCTCCCTTTTATTTTCTGGTGGACTTATATATCTAAGTAGAAGAAAAGCAGGGAAGAAGAGCGGGAAAGTTTTTTTTCTTGCAGGAATTATTATTCTTTTAATTAGTGTGTTTAGTATGATGACCTTCAAGTTTTTATTGCTTGCTATTCTCTTACATTTTATTATCCAATATTCTAACTCTAAAAAGAATCCAAATAAGATTACACTAGATATAAAAGAATCAGAGCAGGCCGGGCAGGAAGAGACGTTGATTAAGACCAAGCCGCTCTTTGAAAATATTTTTTTCGGCCAGCAAAAAACGCCTAGTGGTGTTTATGAATGGAATGACATTAACATCCAATCTGGAATTGGAGATACCATCATAGATCTTAGTTATACGGTTTTACCAAAAGGTGAAACCATCATCTTTGTTCGAAATATCATTGGAAATATACAAATTCAAGTGCCTTATGAAATTGAAGTAAGTGTACAACACTCATGTGTTGTAGGTTCTACAACGGTTTTAGAAAATCATCAGTCACAGGTTTTTAATCAAGCTTTCCATTTAAAGACAGCAGGTTATGATCAGGCAGAGCAAAAGGTGAAAATCTTTACATCCTTGCTGGTGGGGAATTTAGAGGTGAGCCGGATATGAGTACCATCCAAAGGCAGGTTATTTGGAATATCGGCTTTTCTGTCATCCTTGCTCTTGTTGTGGCTGCTGCCTTTATCATTGTTTTTCCAATTGCTGATTGGTCAGAATTATGGAATAGACATTTCATGGATATCCCATTTGTTATTTTTATTCCGGCATTCAGTATTGCCATTGGGATATTATTGGGCATTATTTCAGGTATGTTCTGGAGAAGACAGTTTCAGTCTGTTGAACATTCCTTACACCAGCTGGAGCAGGGGAAACAGATTGGATTCGTTGAAAAGCAATCCATAACGGAAATGCAAGGTATTGCCGAACAAATTGATAAGATAGGCAGGCAAATTTCTGAACAAGCCAAGCTTTCACAACGTTTGGCTACAGAAAAAGTAGAAGACCAGGAAGCGAGAATACAAGAAATTATTGAACAGGAACGAAACCGTCTCGCACGTGAGTTACATGATTCAGTCAGTCAGCAGCTATTTGCTGCCTCCATGATGATGTCTGCCATTAATACAACAAAGCAAAGTACAAATGAGGAGGATAGGGAAGCAAAACAGTTGAAAATGGTTGAAGAGATGATACATCAATCACAACTTGAAATGCGCGCCCTGCTTCTTCATTTGCGTCCTGTTGCGTTAAAAAATAAAACGCTGCAGGAAGGAATTGAAGAATTATTAATCGAATTATCTCAGAAAGTAACAATGGAAATTAAGTGGAAGGTGGAAGCATTTCCACTTGATAAGGGAATTGAAGATCATCTTTTCCGTATCCTCCAAGAGTCTGTATCCAATACGCTTCGGCACTCAAAAGCAATTAAACTTGAGGTTTTATTGATAAAGCGGGATGACCTAGTCATATTAAGAATTGTTGATGACGGGATTGGCTTTGAAGTCGATAATATGAAGGCTGGTTCCTATGGTATGCAGAATATGCACGAGCGGGCGCTTGAAGTTGGTGGCACATTAAAGGTAATTAGTGTAAAGAGCAAAGGTACAAGGCTGGAAGTAAAGGTACCTGTTATGAAAAATGGAGATGGTGTAAATGATTAGAGTAGTATTTGTCGATGATCATGAGATGGTGAGAATTGGAGTTTCTGCTTATCTATCAGCACAGCCAGATATTGAAGTGGTGGGTGAGGCCGCTGATGGAAAAAAGGGTGTGGAACTAGCACTTGAGCTTAGGCCTGATATTATTTTAATGGATTTAGTGATGAAGGAAATGGACGGGATTGAAGCAACAAGACAAATTATTGAAGCATGGCCAGATGCAAAAGTAATTATTGTCACTAGCTTCTTAGATGATGAAAAAGTATATCCTGCACTAGAAGCCGGTGCTACCAGCTATATGCTAAAAACATCAAAAGCAGATGAAATCGCTAATGCTGTCCGCGCTACATATCATGGCCAGTCCGTTCTTGAACCAGAAGTAACAGGAAAAATGATGGTGAAAATGCGCCAGAAACATCAACACCTACCACATGAAGAACTGACCAGCCGTGAAATGGAAATTCTAATGTTAATGGCACAGGGAAAAACAAATCAAGACATAGCGGATGAACTATTCATCGCCTTAAAGACAGTGAAAACCCATGTCAGTAACATATTAAGCAAACTTACCGTCCAAGACCGAACACAAGCAGTCATCTACGCGTTTAAACACTCGTTAATTAAATAGTATTGAAAAAGGACTAAAAGGGTCCTTTTTTTATTAGGCTGTGCACAGAAAAATTATTGAATGTTGATTGAAGCGTCTGGAGAGTCAGCATTCACCACTACCTTTACAACAGCCTCGAAAAAAATCCCTACTAATCTTTGAACTTGTCTCATAGGTTTATAAAAGTGAGATTGTGTTTAAAGGGGAGTTCGGAATGGGTATTTTTTACAAAGGAATCTTATTTTTAGCCCTTTCTGCTTTTTTAGGGGAAGGTGTTGAATTCTTAGTCAATTTAATTCTTGCAAAAGAATTGGGCAAGCATGGATTAGGTTTATATATGTCTATACTGCCCTCCATTTATTTACTAGTTCTTTTGTCAAGCTTTGAATTGCCGGTTTCCATATCAAAATTTGTTGCTGAAAAAGAGGAAAAGTTCCATCGAAATATCCTATACCATGCTATTACAATCACCATTATTTTTACGTGTATCCTGTTCGTGTTTGCCACGGTTCTCATGCCTTTTATATCCGTATTTAATGGATACCATCCTTATACAAGATGGCTGATTATTCTGCTAGTTCCTGTTATATCCTTTACCTCAGTAGCACGGGGTTATTTTATGGGCAGGCACCAAATGGGGAAAATTGCCATTGCCAATTTCATAAGAAAATCAGTACAACTCGTGTTGCTATTTTTGTTGTTTCGCTTTTTCCAATTTGATTCAGAAGCAGCCGTACTGATTGCGATTGCCTCATTTATTGGCAGTGAAATTGCTGTATTCCTTTATTTATGCTACACATTAATTATTCAATTTCAGCAGTTAAAACGAATGCCCTTTTCCAATTTAAATCGTAAGGCTGTCCGAAAAAATTTAATGGCTGTCTCTGTGCCAACGACAGGATTGAGACTTTTCTCCGCACTAACAGGTGCGATACAGCCCTTTTTAATTAAGGCTGCACTGGTCCAGTCTGGACTATCTGAAACCATTGCTACCGAGCATTTTGGGATGCTAATGGGCGTTGCCGTTTCTATTGGATTTTTCCCTGCATTTATAGCTCATTCCTTAATGACGGTTCTAATACCAGCTGTTTCGAAAACATATTCGATGAGAGACTACACCACACTGCAAAAAATGCTTTCGCAAGTAATGACACTTACATTCCTTTACGGCGTACCGGCGGTGGTAGTTTTCTATATATTTGCCCGACCGCTCACGTCGATATTTTTTGATTCATCTACTGCAGCAATTTACTTACAAATGCTCTGGCCGTTTTTCCTATTCCATTTCTTTGTCATGCCGATGCAGGCAATGTTAATTGGTTTAGGACTTATAAAGGAAACCTTTATACATGCTATTTGGTCTACGATTGTTTCCTTTGCTATCATCATTGTCTTAGCTTCACGCCCCGAATGGCGGATGGAAGGCGTGATCATCGCGATGAATACCGGATCCGTTTTATTGGCATTGATGCACTATTTAAGCATTTGTAAAAAAATTGGCGTTTCTATTTTTATGAAAGGCTTCATCCAGAAAAATAATTAGAAAAGTTTACTAACATGTGTAGGGGTTAGACATTACAATTCCGTCTATTAGTATAAGAAATGTTAAAGGAAAGAAGGGTAGAAAAAAATGCGGGATGTAATGATAGATTCGTTTGAAGAAATAGTGAAAGAACATGGGAAAGCCATTTTCAACTATATATTTTCTTTAGTTAGACAAAAAGAACTTGCAGAGGACCTCTATCAGGAGGTTTTGGTATCTGCCTATATGGCTTTTCATACCATTAAGGAACCCGCTAGATTAAAAGGCTGGTTGTTTACGATAGCAAGAAATAAGTGTCGGGATTATTGGCGGAAGGAAAATAAAACTAAACAGTTTTGGAAGGAAGAGGTGTATTCATACACGACAACAGTTGAATCACCGCCTCTTCCCGAAGAGGAGGTACTACATAAATATTCAACCGAAAAAATGGTTGAAAGTGTAAAAGCATTACCAGAAATATACCAATCTACACTATTTCTCTATTATTTTAAAGACCTTACCTTAATTGAAATATCAAAAAGAAAAAACATCCCCATATCTACAGTAAAAACAAGAATGAAAAGGGGGAAGGAGCACTTAAGACCAAAGCTCCAATCCTTTGCATAAAAGGACTATACAATCTTTTAGACTAGCTCTATAGTTGCGGGTGCCTGTGTTCTTTATCCTATAAGGGAATCAGAA
>NZ_NPDD01000109.1 GCF_002272245.1 Bacillus sp. 7884-1
TCTGGACGGGAATCAGGAGAGCCCTCTCGTTACAGATGATCCCAATTTTTAGCCTGAATGGAAAATAGACGAATCATTTGTCCTCGTAACAATTTGAACTTACCAAGTTCTACCTTCTACTAGTAAAGTATATACAAAAAGCCGGGAAGCTCCCGGCTTTTGCTGTTTAATCTTTACTTGAAAGAATTCCGAAGATACGTAAGATACTTACGAACAGATTGATAAAATCTAAGTATAGGTTTAATGCCATCAATGGAACTTCTTCAGCACTTACCCCATAATGCTTCATACGGTTGAAATCATACAATACATAACCACTAAAGACCAATACGCCAATGAAAGAGAATGCGAGCATACCAGTTGAGCTAAGCGGCATGAAAATATTAAAAATAGAAACAGCAACTAAAGCAAGTAAGGCTGCTAACAAGAATCCGCCTAAAAAGGAGAAATTTCGTTTGGATACTGTTGCATAAATGGCTACTCCAGTAAACACGACAGTGGTACTTCCAAAAGCCATCAAGACTACATTTGCTCCAGCGGTCATGGCATAATAGGAAACAATCGGATATAAGGTAATTCCTGAAATAAATGTAAAGATATAAAGGAACGTATAAGAAATGGCTTTTTTTCGTCTAAAGAAAAAGGCAATCATCAATAAAACAAATTCAAGGATAGCTAATGGTAAAAATAATGCCGGCGGTACAAAGGTACCTGCCATGGTTCCAACAAAGGCGATGGCAAGTGAAAGAGCAAATGTCCTAATGACTGATGGCATAAATTCAGTAGATGTTTGTGTATACAATTTTCTTCACCTCAAGTGTATTTATATATAGAATATACGAAGAAAAGGTCAAGATGTTTCATTTTATTTAGAAAAATCTTTTTCAACTCTCAATAAATCTCGTATCTCAGCAAGAAGCTCTTCTTTTTTATCAATTTGAACCACCACTTTAACTTCTTCTTCCTTCTTTTTAAAACGAGAAAGGAATTTTATAAACATAAAAATAGAAAAAGCGATGATTAAGAAATCAATAATCGACTGGATAAATACTCCATATTTGACTGAACCATAAGCCAATTCAGAAACATTTACTTTTCCTATAATCATTGCAATGATTGGCATAATAATATCCGCAACTAGAGAGGATACGATTTTTCCGAAAGCTCCGCCAATTATAACACCGACTGCAAGATCAATTACATTACCTCTCATGGCAAACTTCTTAAATTCATTTAACATAATTTTAACCTCCGAATTAATTAAAGTAAAAAGCAGCTTCCTATTAAGGAGCTGCTCCATTTATTATACCATTTAAAATGCCCAATTGCCTTTTCTAAATACCGGTTCGCTTGTTCCATCCGCTTTAATGCCATCAATGTCCATTTCATCCGAGCCAATCATGAAATCAACGTGAGTAATACTATCATTGAGTCCATTCTCCTTCAATTCTTCAGAAGACATTTTCTTGCCGCCTTCAATACAGAACGCATAAGCGCTTCCGATGGCTAAGTGGTTTGAAGCATTTTCATCGAACAAAGTATTATAAAATAGGACATTAGATTGTGAAATTGGTGAGTTGAAAGGAACGAGTGCTACTTCACCAAGATAATGAGAGCCTTCATCCGTTTCAACTAAACGCTTTAGGAACTCCTCACCTTCTTCAGCCTTATAACCAACAATTCTTCCGTTTTCAAAGGTAACAGAGAACCGGTCGATAATATTTCCGCCGTAGCTTAATGGCTTTGTGCTTGCAACCGTACCATTTACACCCTCACGATGAGGAACGGTGAAGACTTCTTCAGTCGGCATATTAGCCATAAATTCAAAACCATTTTCATTTACACTGCCAGCTCCAACCCAAAGATGATTATGCGGTAGTTCGATGGTTAAGTCTGTTCCTGGTGCAGTATAGTGAAGCTTTTGATAATGTCTTTCATTTAAGTAGTTAACCTTTTCATGCAGTGTTTGATCATGCTTTTTCCAAGCTTCCACTGGATTATCAGTATCCACACGAACGGCTTTAAAGATGGCATCCCACAGTAAGGAAACTTGTTGGTCGCTCGGTGCATCTGGAAAGACTTTAGCAGCCCATGCAGGAGATGGTGCAGCAATAACGGTCCAGCTGACTTTGTCAGATTGAACGGCTTGACGATATTTAGACAAAGCGGTTCCAGCGGCTTTTTGGAAGTTAGAGATACGCTCGGGATTTACTCCTTTTAGTAAGTCAGGGCTAGAAGAAACAATGGCCATAAAGGCGGCACCTTGTTCAACGAATTCCTCTTGTTCTTTTGCACGTAAGGCAGGGTATGTAGTAAAAGCTTCATCTGGTGCTAATTCGTATTTTGTTCTGGATACCACATCGTCGTTCCAGTTAACTACAACGTTATGTGCGCCTGCTTCATAGGCTTTTTTAACAACCTGGCGGACAAATTCTGCAGAATCTAAGGTCGTGTTCACTACTAATGTTTGACCCTTCTGAATATTAACTCCAACTTTAACAGCTAGCTCAGCATATTTCTCAAGGTTCTTTTGAAATTCACTCATATTTTAGTCTCCCTTTTCAGAATCTTCCTTATATATTTTAGCCTTTTTCATGTTAAAAAGAAACTGATAACAGTAGAAAGGCTATAGAGCTCAAATCTAAGCAAAAAAATAAGTAGGGATGAACTTTCTACTCTAATTTACTGCCGTATACTTTTATATTAAAATATACACCCGCAGAAAATAATACTAAAAATGTAATAATACCGGACCATGAAGTGGGGGACATAAATTGGGATAATTCCATCAATACCACCATCCTTATAATAGAAAACGGTTACATATTAATTATAATAGTAAACCAGTAAAATGTGAACATTTTAGTACAATTTATTGACGAATTTTTGAACATAAGCTGTGAATGCTAGTCTTTGATTTTGGCACTCTGTTGATTGGAACGGAAGGCACGAGACTCCTCGAAAATGCTATCGCATTTTCTTCGTGCGTGGGTGGATTCGTGGATGTGAAATTCAATGTCCTGCGGGAGGACGGGGCAGGGGAGACCCCGCAGGAGCTTAAGCGCCGAGGAGGCTTCCCGAACCGCCCGCGGAAAGCGAAGTGCCTAGAGTGGAAATCAACAGACTACTTTACCACAGTCAATAAAAAAGGATCCTAACTAGGATCCAATGCTGTTTTCTTTTCAAATGAATGAAACATTAGCCAATACAATCCTGCACTTGCAAGTGCCAGCAGGGAAAGTACAAAAAATGTCCACTCATACCCTATCAAAACGGTCAAAGGGATTGATAATGGAGCGATGGTGCGGCTGATTGTGAATCTCAAGCTGGCAGCAGCAAAATATTGCCCTCTCATATGCTCGGGTGCAAGCTTGGAGACAAAGCTTTGTTGAATTCCAGCTCCCATTAACTCTGCAAAGGTAAAGACAGCCATTGCAATGATAAATCCCCAAATCCAATGAGTCTGACTAAAAAGTACAATGGAAATGGCATATATGATAGATGAAAGAACAAATACATTCCGTTCCTTATATTTACCCATCCATTTAGTAATCACGACCGTTAGTAATGCAACGAGGAAGCCATTTTCTGCAAGCACAATTCCAAAGGCTTGCTCACCCTTAACGGTGAATGACCAGTCTCCGATAGAAAATAGAGTCTGCGAATCGATTACGTCTTTCATATAAACAGGAAATAATAAATCCAATTGCATAAAAGTTTGACCCGCTAAGACGCCTGCAATAATAAAAAGCAAAAAGGTCTTATCTTTTATGATTAATGTGTAGTCCTTTAACTGATTCTGTAAGAAAAAGTACCATTTTCCTTCCGCTTCCAAGGGGTTGATTTTTTGTATTGGTGCTGTTTCCCGCGTAAACTTTGCTAATATTAAGCCAAGTAAAATACAAACAATACCTGCAAAGAGTAAAGTTTCAAAACGATAATTTACATAAAAAATTGCCCCTAAAATAGGACCTATTACTACTGCGATATTAATGGAAGTATAGAAAATGGCAAATACATTGCTTCGATCTTTTTCTTCAACGACATCAGCGACCATCGCTTGACTGGCAGGCCAATAAAACGAACCAAATACACCAGCAATCGCGAAGGATATAAATCCTACCCATGGAGAATCAAGCCAAGGAGAACTTGCGATTGCAAAAGCTATAAAAGAAAGTCCTTGTCCAAAGGCTGAGAGAACCATCATGCGTTTCCTTCCAAAACGATCGGCACAATATCCACCCATTAAATTGGCCAATACTGAGAAAATCTGTGAAAATACCAACAAAAATCCTGCTTTATTTTTGCCAAACGCCTCAGCGAAATAGATTGTCAAAAACGGAAAGAACATCCAAAAGGTTATGTTCATCATGGCTTCGCTAAATAAGCGAACTTTTAAGTTAGGATCCCAATCTCTAATCCTCATGTAGTACCTCCAAAACCAATATGTATGATAGCTAATACATCATACTATCCTCAAATAGGAAAATACAAGAAAAAAGCAGGAGTTTCTGTACACCTTCTTAGTCAATTAATCCCAATCTTTACAAAGACTACTTTAGTTAGTCTCCCAGGCAAGCAATGTCTATTTTGACGGCTAAATAAGAGGTCTATACTTTTCCCACACTGAAACTATGGTATATTAGACGGTACATAGTCAGTAAAGGAGTTCTTAAAAAATGGCAAAAAGTATAGTAATTGCTGAGAAACCTTCCGTTGCACGTGATATCGCAAATGTATTAAAGTGTACGAAGAAAGGCAATGGATTTTTAGAAGGAAACAATTATATCGTTACTTGGGCGCTAGGACATTTAGTAACTTTAGCAGATCCTGAGGTATATGATAATAAATATAAAACATGGAACCTGGAAGATCTTCCTATGCTTCCAGAACGCATGAAATTAGTTGTCATGAAACAAACTGGAAAGCAGTTTAATACTGTAAAAACACAATTAAGCCGTAGTGATGTGAATGAAATAATTGTGGCTACTGATGCAGGGAGAGAAGGAGAATTAGTTGCACGTTGGATTATTGATAAAGCAAACGTTCATAAGCCAATCAAGCGTCTGTGGATTTCTTCTGTAACAGATAAAGCGATTAAAGATGGATTCAGTAACTTAAAGCCTGGTAAGGCTTATGAAAACTTATATGCTTCAGCAGTAGCCCGTTCGGAGGCAGACTGGTACATCGGTTTAAATGCAACTCGTGCATTAACAACTAAATTTAATGCTCAATTAAACTGTGGTCGTGTACAGACACCAACAGTTGCCATGGTTGCAACACGGGAAGATGAAATAAAAAGCTTCAAACCTCAAACATATTATGGCATTGAAGTTCAAACAGATGGACTTAAATTAACGTGGCAAGATAGGAATGGTAATAGTCGCAGCTTTAATAAAGAAAAAATCGATGCAATCGTTAAAACACTTGGACGTAAAGATGCAACTGTTGTTTCCATTGACCGTAAAGCAAAGAAAACATTCTCACCTGCTCTATATGATTTAACAGAGTTACAACGTGATGCCAATAAAATCTTTGGTTATTCAGCTAAAGAAACCCTAAATATCATGCAAAAACTGTACGAGCAGCATAAAGTGTTAACCTATCCTCGTACAGACTCACGTTATTTATCTTCAGACATTGTTAGTACGCTTCCAGAACGTTTAAGGGCGTGTGGTGCAGGTGAATATCGTTCTCTTGCAAATAAAGTGTTAACAAAGCCAATTAAAGCAACAAACGCCTTTGTAGATGATAAGAAAGTAACTGATCACCATGCCATTATTCCAACTGAAGGTTATGTGAATTTCTCAAGCTTTACAGATAAAGAACGTAAAATATATGACCTTGTCGTAAAACGTTTCTTAGCTGTATTATTCCCTGCCTTTGAATACGAGCAGTTAACCGTACAAGCAAAAATTGGTGATGAAAAATTCATTGCTAAAGGAAAATCGGTTATTAATGCTGGGTGGAAAGAAGTGTACGAAAACCGATTCGATGATGAAGAATCAACTGATGATATAAAAGAGCAGTTATTACCTCGTCTTGAAAAAGGTGATGTATTAATAACAAAGTTAATCGCACAAACATCAGGTCAAACAAAGCCTCCTGCACGCTTTACAGAGGCTACTATTCTGTCAGCTATGGAAAACCCTACGAAGTACATGGAAACAAACGATAAGAAGCTTGCAGAAACGTTAAAATCAACTGGTGGACTTGGCACAGTTGCAACTCGTGCTGATATTATTGAGAAATTATTCAATTCATTCCTAATTGAAAAACGTGGTGGAAAAGAAATCTATATCACGTCTAAAGGTCGCCAACTACTAGAGTTAGTACCAGGAGAATTAAAATCACCAGCGACAACAGCTGAGTGGGAACAAAAACTTGAGCTCATTGCTAAAGGGAAACTAAAAAAAGATGTGTTCATAAATGAAATGAAAGAACATACAAAAAAAATCGTGGCAGAAATTAAAGCAAGCGATAAAAAATACAAGCACGACAACATTTCCACAAAATCTTGCCCAGACTGTGGAAAACCAATGCTAGAAGTAAACGGCAAGAAAGGCAAAATGCTTGTCTGCCAAGATCGTGAATGTGGTCATAAAAAGAATGTCTCACGTGTAACCAACGCACGCTGTCCTCAATGTAAAAAGAAAATGGAACTTCGAGGTGAAGGTAACGGTCAAATCTTCGCATGTGCATGTGGATATCGTGAGAAACTATCTGCTTTTGAAGCACGACGTAAGAAAGAAACTGGTGGAAAAGTGGATAAACGTACAGTTCAGAATTATTTAAAACAGCAAGAAAAAGAAGCTGAACCGATTAATAATGCTTTTGCAGACTTATTAAAAGGGATAAAATTTGATTAAATGATCAAAAAAGTTGAAGTGTCCATCTAGAAGTTTAGATAGGCACTTCAACTTTTTTGTATTATTGTGCTAAAGTATTATCGTGCTAAAATTCTGACAATTATGTTGACAATCAAGCTTTTCATCACATACAATAACTATTAGAATAAAAATATTTGAATGGACTGATAACCTATGAGACATCCAAAAACAAAATATTATTCGAATATGTTAATAAAAGAGGCTGGACTCCAAATCTAATGAGAGATGGAATCCAGCCTCTTTCTTTATTCTATTAAAGTGGTAGAGGTGAGAAATGTGATTATGCTAACTGGTCAAAGTTTAACATTGGATCAAATGAAAGAAGTTTTATATCGAAAAGAGAAGGTTTTTGCTTCGGAAAAAAGTATGGAAGTAGTAAAAAAGAGCCGTGAAGCGGTAGAGAAAATCGTTTCCGAGCGCAAAGTAGTTTACGGTATTAATACGGGATTTGGGAAGTTTAGTGATGTATTAATTGATAAAGAACACGTCAGGGATTTACAGCTTAATTTAATTCGCTCACATGCTTGTGGAGTGGGAGATCCTTTTCCGGAAATTGTTTCAAAAGCAATGGTTCTTTTACGTGCGAATGCGCTTTTAAAAGGGTATTCAGGCGTTCGGCCAATACTGATTGAGAAGCTTTTAGAACTCGTTAATACAGAAATCATACCGGTCATTCCTCAGCAGGGTTCATTGGGTGCGAGTGGTGATTTGGCTCCTCTCTCCCATTTAGCTTTAGTTCTGATAGGGGAAGGTGAAGTATTTTACAAAGGAAATCGAATGGAATCAATCCATGCGCTTCAAATGGAAGGAATCCTGCCGCTAACATTAGAGGCAAAAGAAGGTCTTGCATTAATTAATGGAACCCAGGCGATGACAGCTATGGGGGTTGTCAGCTATCTTGAAGCTGAACAGCTGGCATTTGAAAGTGAGCTTATTGCAGCCATGACAATGGAAGGGCTAAATGGAATCATTGATGCATTTGCTGAGGAAGTTCATGTAGCAAGGGGCTACCAGCAGCAGATTGATACGGCAGCGAGAATCCGCAGGTATTTAAGTGATAGTTTATTAACCACAGTTCAAGGAGAATATCGTGTTCAGGACGCTTATTCCCTAAGATGTATTCCTCAGGTACACGGGGCATCGTGGCAGGCACTTGATTATGTTAAGGAAAAATTAGAAATCGAAATGAATGCGGCTACAGACAATCCACTCATTTTTGATGATGGAGAAAAGGTTATTTCTGGAGGGAATTTTCATGGTCAGCCAATTGCCTTCGCAATGGATTTTATGAAGATTGCAGTTGCGGAGCTTGCCAATATATCTGAAAGACGGATTGAGCGATTAGTAAACCCACAGCTGAACGATCTGCCGCCTTTCCTAAGTCCTGAACCTGGTTTGCAGTCAGGTGCGATGATTATGCAATATGCTGCGGCGTCGTTAGTATCTGAAAATAAAACACTTGCCCATCCAGCCAGCGTTGATTCCATTCCCTCATCTGCAAATCAAGAAGACCATGTGAGTATGGGTACCATTGCCTCTAGACATGCCTATCAAATCATTCAGAATGCTAGACGAGTGCTGGCGATTGAACTCATTTGTGCTATGCAGGCGGTTGAAATTCGCGGGGTGGAGAAAATGGCATGCCAGACAAAGAAGATATATGAGAAGGGGAGAGAGCTTGTTCCTTCTATAAAGAAGGATCGAATCTTTTCAAAGGATATCGAGAGGGCTGCAGAAGGTCTTAAAGAGTGGGACCTAAAGAAACTCATTCAAAAATTTGATAATGTAAAATAAGCAAAAAAGGCGTGAAAAATTCACGCCTTTTTACTCTATGTCTTCCGTTTCAACTCTATTCTTAAATGCTTCTCGTACTACAAGGAACTCTTCGTCCCCAATAGCATCCTTTGAATGCCTTTCAGTTTGGTTATCCTTTGGTAAATTTCCAGGATGACCTTTCTTCTTGTGATTAAAATGTTCTCCACGTGCCAAATTAAACACTCCTTTCGTCTACGAATGTATCATTCCCAAACGAAGGAAATTTATTAGTGAAGATGGGGAGGATTAGTGAATTATTCCTCGCTCCCTTTTTCATCAGACTTTACAGGGCTGCACATGCGGTCAATAAGGAAACCGAAAAACACTAAAAAGCCAATTGGAATTACATAATTCAATACATGAATGGTTGTCATCGACTGAACTCACTTTTATTATTTGAATATTTATAATATTTAGTATATTGTAATGTTGGTAACAATAATTGTCAATTGTCACAAAATAGACAAATTTCACTAGCCATTTTAACCTATATTACATGGTTTTTACTTAGGGAAAATATCCCGATTTCGACTGTAAGATTCCTTATTTTCCATTAAACTTCCATTAAGATGAAAAGCTTTCTACATTTTGCGAATCATTCAAAGGAGTTTTTGTAGAAAAATGGAATAATTTGTGTAAAAAAATGGTTCGAAAAATTAATATTTCTGACAAAATACAACACGATACTAAAAAAGTACTATATATAATGAACATAGGAATTATTAAGTAGGAAGAGTTGTCTACAAAATATACTGAATAATCAATGATTTATAAGGAATATGAAACAGAAAAAGGCAAACCTATTGAAAAATGGAGACGCAAAGCCGAGGATCTAAGGTATATATTTTACTATGATGGCCGGGCTACCTGGAATACGAATATGTATTTTAGGGGTGAATGAACGTGGCAATAACGGATGGTATGATGAATGGAATGGATGCAGAATGGTTAGCTCTTATCGTAGAAGCAAAAGCTTTAGGGATTTCGAAGGAAACAATTCTTGATTTTCTTCATCAGACGAAGTTAGAGATGTACTAGTAAAGAATTTGTAAGATACATAAAGGAACAAAGCATACTACAAAAATAAGGTAGTATGCTTTGTTCTTTTACTTGCCCAGCTCCAGGCGACATCGGCTCGCAGGTCTACAGCCAATCCGTCCAAAAGGTTAAAAACCAACCTTTCAGCCGGCTCGTCTTATGCTTGTCGCCGATAGGCGGGCGCCTTCCGCTTTTCTTTATTCATTATTATTCTGACCGATTCGCCACTTATTAAATTCAATAAAATCGCGAAATTGATCTTTCGATACACCAGAATCCATAGCCTCTTTTACAATGTTCATCCAATCACTATCTAATTCTTCTTTGTTTATCTGTTCATTTATTAGATGTTCAACAGGTACGTTTAATACAGAAGAAATTTTTTCAAGGAACTGAATTGACGGATTCCTTTGCAGGTTTCTTTCCAGAGAGCTTAAATAAGATTTAGCAACTCCTGCTTGCTCAGCAAGTTCTGATAATGACATTTTTTTTTCTGAACGAAGTTTTTTAACACGATCACCGATCATTGGGCTCACACACCTAATATTTATTATTACTACAATAATTTTATCAGAAAAGATGGAAAAGTTCCATATTAAGAACGGCTGATTTCCACGAAAATATTCCAAAATAGCATAAATTTTTTGAAATAATGGTTTGTTAACGATAATATTAAAGAGTGTTTCCAATTCTGCAAAAATACATAAAAATAATAAAAAAAGGTTGGGAAGATGATGATTGTTCTTAAATCACAGCGGGAAATCGATGCGATGAGAAAAGCAGGAGAAATTCTTGCATCCTGTCATAAAGAAATTGCAAAAATGATAAAACCAGGTGTAACAACCTGGGAGATTGATCAGTTTGTAGATGAATTCCTTGAAAAACACAAGGCAACCCCGCATCAAAAGGGCTATAAGGGATATAAGTATGCTACCTGTGCCAGTATTAATGACGAAATATGCCATGGCTTTCCTAGAAAAGAGCCATTAAATGAAGGGGACATAGTCACCATCGATATGGTTGTTAATTATAACGGAGGGCTAGCGGATTCTGCATGGTCCTATGCTGTTGGGAAGGTTTCAAAGGAGACTAAACATTTATTAAATGTTACGAAGGAGGCACTTTATAAAGGAATTGCAGCGGCTGTCCCTGGTAATAGAATCGGAGATATCGGACACGCGATTCAAACGTATGTAGAAGGAGAAGGTTTTTCAGTTGTTCGTGATTTTATTGGCCATGGAATTGGGGCTGTCATTCATGAGAAACCGGATGTACCACATTACGGACTGCCAGGAAAAGGACCAAGGATTAAAGAAGGAATGGTGTTTACAATCGAGCCAATGGTCAATGTCGGCATGTATCAAACCAAAATGGATACAAATGGCTGGACAGCTAGGACCATTGATGGTAAATTTTCTGCTCAATATGAACATACCATTGCCATCACTAAGGATGGACCGATTATTTTAACTGAACAGGATAAATAAAAAACAGATCTCCTTGAGATCTGTTTACTTATTTTTTCGTAGATTTCCTAGCTCTTCTACCAAGGCTTGCATTTCATTTGGGCTAAAAGATGGTTTTTTAATAACCATTTCATAAATTTCTTTTAATTCCTCATACATTTCTTCATCAAAGTGTGAAGGTTTTATGGCTCCGAGATTTAATACCTTTAATTTTTCCTTAATTTGTTCAATCATAAACTCTACATTTTCTGTTGTTTTTTCTGATAGATTCATCCTGTCACCCTTTCAGCATTCGTAACTTTATCTTTCCATTATCAATGGCAGATGTCAATCTAAACATGTTTTACGGTGTCTATTGATGGGTAATAAAAATAATGTATAAAAATATGGACAATCCTTGCATTTGGCAGCAAGCTTAAAGCAAAATATAAAGTGGAGTATATTGGTATTTTTTTCATAATGATGAAAACAATGATAAAAACATTCCGAAAGGAGAGGTTAAAAAAATGAGTAAAAATTTATTTTTAAAAGGCATTTTCTATGGAGCGTTAGTGGGTGGAGCTCTAAGTTTATTAGATAAAAAGACACGACAGGATATGAAGGTCAATGTAAAAAAAGGGTATGAGCAGGTATCCTATATTGCTCGCCATCCTGGAGAAATAACGGAAAATATTAAAGGGACTGCTGAAAAAATTAGAAACACGATTGAGCAGGTCAGCGAGGACATTTCTTATATTACGGGAAAAGTGGACGAACTTCGAGAGTTAACTCCTCAAGTAAAGGAAATTGTTAAAGAGACAAAGAGTACTTTTTCTAATCATGAGGATTCAGACGTAGAAGAGCTGTTAAAAGAGGTTGTTGTGGAAGAAGACTCAAAAGAAAAGTAACCAAATATGAATTGGATCCGTTGAAGGGAGAGGTGAGAAATGGAGAAAGCAGTGAATGTTCGTAGATCTTTGTTAAGGTTGCTTTGGCACCGGATAGAAGAAGATGATATTCCAGGTTTATCAGCACAACTTGCCTATTTCTTTCTTCTTTCACTTTTTCCACTCCTCATTTTCATTTTTACATTATTGCCATATCTGCCCATTCAGCATCACGATATACTTGGGGGAATTGCAGACTTTGCCCCTCCTCAGACAATGGAGTTAATTGAAAAGAATGTAAATTATGTCATGAATAATCGAAATGGTGGTTTACTTTCATTCGGTGTAATTGGGACCATTTGGTCGGCATCTAATGGAATTCATGCTCTAGTAAGAGCTTTTAACAAAGCCTACAATGTGAAAGAAAGTCGTTCGTTTATTGTTTCTAGAGCAATGGCCATCGTGCTGACCATCGGGATGATTTTTGTTTTTATTGTTGCCGTTTTACTTCCGATATTCGGAAGGGAAATTGGAATATTTCTTTTCTCCTACTTAGGTTTTAAACTGGAATTCCTCCGTATTTGGGAAATGTTAAGATTAGTCATAAGTGCTGTTATATTATTTCTAATATTTACTGGATTATATTGGATTGCTCCCAATGTTAAATTACGCTGTAGAAGTGCATTCCCTGGAGCCGGTTTTGCAACCGTTGGCTGGATCCTTTCTTCCTATGCGTTATCTTTCTACGTCAGTAAGTTTAACAACTTTTCACTGACCTATGGAAGTATTGGAGCCATTATTGTTTTACTGATTTGGTTATACATATCGGGGTTTATCATCATTCTCGGCGGTGAGATAAATGCTTTCTATAGTGAGAAGAATAAAACTAACTGTTAAAATTTTTCATAATGAAAAATACTTTATTGCAAACAATATAGATGGGGAACAGACAACGAATAGGGGGGCACACCATGACTAAACAAACAAAAAAAGATGGCGGCACAAAACAAAAGGGTAAAGGCAGTAAAGGAAATAAAACATCGGGTTCTGCTAACGGCAGCAACGGATATCATTAAATAGAACCGGGCTTGATAGCCCGGTTCATTAATTTTTTAACAGTCTTAAACTATTCAAAATGACAAGAATAGTACTGCCTTCATGACCAATTACCCCAAATGGCAAATCCAGCAATTGAAAAAAGTTGGAAGAAATTAAGATCATGATCACGGTGATGGAGAAGATAACGTTTTGTTTAATAATCGTATTCATCCGTTGTGAAAGATGAATGGCTTCAGCTATCTTTGGTAAATCATTTTTCATTAAGACCACATCCGCTGTTTCAAGTGCAACATCGGACCCTTCACCCATCGCAATACCAACATTTGCAATGGCCAATGCCGGAGCGTCATTAATTCCATCTCCCACCATCGCAATGGTTTTGTATCTTTCTTTTAATTTTTTGAGCTGTTCCACTTTTTCTTCAGGTAGACATTCAGCAAAAAATTGATCGACATGACTTTCCCCAGCAATTGCTTTAGCAGTTTTCTCACTATCACCAGTAAGCATGACCGTGAAAATACCTTGTTGCTTTAAATGGTCGATGGCAAGCTTTGTTTCTTGTCTCACAACATCTTTTAACGCAATCATCGCAGCTAAACAATCGTTTACCTCCACAAATACAAGTGTATTGCCTTTGCTTGCTAGGTCAGCTGCTTTCCCGGCAGCGAATGTTAGAGCACCCTCTTTTCCAACAAAATCAGCTTTGCCTATTTTCCACTGTTCACCATTTATTTCCGCCTTTACGCCCCACCCAGGAACATCTTCAAGGTTTTCAGGGTGAACAAGGTCGCGTTCAAGATTTTCTTTCACATACTTGACGATGGACTGTGCTAGTGGATGATTCGATTGATTTTCAATGGATGCTGTCTTCCATAAAAGCTCCATCTTATCAAAGTTTTCATTCACAATTATTTCGGTAACTTCAGGTTTTCCCTTTGTAAGAGTACCAGTTTTGTCGAAGGCAATCGCTTCTAAGTGGCTGAGGTTCTCTAAATGCACGCCGCCTTTGACTAAAATACCTCGTTTTGCGCCATTTGAAATGGCAGACAATGTTGCAGGCATAATCGAGGCTACCAGTGCACAAGGAGATGCGACCACTAAGAGTATCATTGCTCGATAAAACGACTCGTTCCAGCTCCAGTCAAGTAGGAAATAGGGGAGGAACATCATCAATAAAACAGCAGCTAATACGGTTTTTACATAGGTTCCTTCAAAGCGTTCAATAAACAGCTGTGAAGGAGATTTTTCACTTTGAGCAGATTGCACAAGTTCAATTATTTTATGAAAGAGTGTTTCATTACTTGTTTTTGTTGTTTGGACGGTGATGGCTCCTGTTAAATTTACCGTCCCCGCAAATACTTCCTTATCTAGGCCTTTCGAAACAGGCATCGATTCCCCAGTAATCGCAGCCTCATCAATGTTCGTATACCCATTCTTTATAATGCCATCTGATGGAATTCTTTCTCCAGGCTTTACGAGAATCTGGTCGCCAACTTTTAGCTCGGAAACGGGGACACGCCTTTCAATCCCATTATTAATTAGAAGAGCTTCTTCCGGCTGAAGCTTCATCAGCGAGGAAATCTCTTTGTGACTCTTGTTCATGGTATAGGTTTCTAATGCACCACTAACAGCAAATATAAAAATCAAAATGGCGCCTTCTGTCCAATAGCCGATAATTGCAGAACCAATCGCAGCAAAGATCATCAACATTTCAACGTTTAGCTGTTTGTTTTCATAGGTAGCTTCTATTCCTTCCTTGGCTTTGGCGAAGCCGCCAATGACAAAAGCCAATAAATAAAAGATAATTGAAGCAACATGATCCCCTATTTTGTCGGTAATCCATCCCGCAGCAATGAAAACACCGCTTAATCCTGCAGCAATAAGTTCTGCGTGAGGCATTATTTTTTCAACCATGCCTACCTTTGGAAGACCTTTAGATAACCTCTTAGCGTCCGTACTCATTTTCAGTTCCCCTCCCCTATCTATATCTGTCTAGCTGCA
>NZ_NPDD01000110.1 GCF_002272245.1 Bacillus sp. 7884-1
TGCCGGCTCGTCTTATGCCTGTCGCCCCTAGGAAAAATTGAACTGCATTTTTCCCTGGACAAGGCGCTTTCGCTTTTCCTTTCTAATTGAGAAAAATAATCAAAATCATTACCCCTAAAAAACACGAAAGCTGTCATCAATTAAGATGACAGCGGACTTCCGAGAACAATTATTAGATTAAATTTATTTTATCATACATTTTATGTTAATTATATTAATTTGCCCCAAATATTCTTAAGAGTTATGCTGCTCAATCATGGAATAAGTTTTTTTACCAAAAGCATAAATAATGATGGATAAGGTTAACAACATGGTACTAATAATATAAAAGAAACTTATTCTTTGGAAGAATTGAATAAATAATCCGCCAATAATGGGTCCGCTCAAACTTCCTAAGCTAAAGAATATACCGCACAATAAATTCCCTGTTGCTAACAAATTCTTCGGAACTAGATCCGTCATATAACTGATTCCAAGTGAAAATGTCGATCCTACTACCATTCCTGATAAGAGGAAGGAGATGAAAAGTCCAATAAAGGAATGTTCAAATATGCTCGCGGATGTAAAAGTTAGAAATCCGAGGAGGAGAACAATCATTAAGACATTTCTTCTTCCATATGAATCGCTAAGAACTCCTAATGGCAGCTGCGTGATAATACTGCCTATGGCAAAGGCGGTTAGAATCAAGGAAACACTTGCTACGTCGATATCCCTTCTGAGTGCATATACCGGAAAGCTGCCGTTTAATGAAGATTCTAAAAAACCGTAGCAGAAAGGTGGAAGAAAAGCGACCCAGCCGTATTTCATCGTTTTTCTAAAGCGTTTGATGGTGTTAAAAAATGAATTAATCTCTACTTCCTGCTCTGGAAACTCGTTCTTTAATGTAAATACAAATACCCAGCCGATTAAACACAAAATAGAGGAAACGATAAATGGCAATGCCTCATTAACATTTACAAGCGGTGTCATCAAAGGCCCGCTTGCAAAACCAATCCCAAAAAATAAGCCGTACAAGGAAATGTTCCGCCCTCTTTTTTCAGTTGGAGAGGAAGAGGTAATCCAGGTTTGGGTAGCAAAATGTAAGGCATGGTCACCAATCCCGATGAGTGCTCGCAAGAAAAACCAAAACCAAAAGGATTTCCACAATGGAAACAATGCAAGGGCAAGCACTACAAGCCCGCCGCCAAGTATAATCGTTGGTTTATACCCATATTTTCGCAGCGGTGCTTCCATAAAAGGTGAAACGAGAAGAATTCCAATATAGAGCCCAGTAGCATTTAATCCATTTAGAGAGGAAGAAACCCCGCCTTTTTCAAAAATTACGGCAATAAGTGGAAGAAGCATTCCTTGTGAAAAACCAGAAATGGCGACTATGGTTACTAGAATCCAAAATCGAAAATTATTTTTGTTATGCATATATGACCCTCGTTAGTTTGATAATTGATACCCATTCGATGGTAACGAGAAAATAAGGCATTTGCAAGTAAAATATTCTTCGCGGTTTTAATGGAAGTAAAAATAGGGTACTCTCAAACAGTAGGGATTTTTATACAAATTTTGCATTTTATCCTTATTCAATTTTATGATTTTAGGAGGGATATCTGTGGGAAAAATATTTATGTTGCTAACTTTTATTGGCGTCCCGCTTTCTGTGATTGGGACACTTATGCACTGGCCAACCATGATTCTTTTTGTTGTTTATTGTGTTTCAATTATTGCCCTTGCGAGTTATATGGGGAGGGCAACCGAAAGTTTGGCGATTGTCGCCGGACCGCGGGTAGGCGGACTCCTAAATGCTACTTTTGGGAATGCTGTTGAATTGATTATTTCCATCTTTGCATTAAAGGAAGGATTAATTGGAGTTGTTCTCGCATCCTTAACGGGTTCTGTACTCGGTAACCTGCTCCTTGTTGCTGGATTATCTTTTTTTATTGGAGGATTAAAATTTAAAAGGCAGAAATTCAATGTCCATGATGCACGCCATAATTCTGGACTGCTCATGTTTGCGGTCATCGTTGCATTTGTAATACCAGAAGTTTTCTCAATGGAAATGAATGAGTCGAAGACATTAACATTAAGCATTGGGATATCCGTTATTCTAATCTTACTTTATCTAGCAGCTCTTTTCTTTAAACTGGTTAGCCATCGAGGGGTCTATCAGAGTGAGAATGCTGAAACACATCACGAGGAAGAGCCTGAGTGGGGGAAAGGTAAGGCCATCGGCGTTCTATTGGCGGCCACTTTAGCTGTTGCCTATATTTCTGAAAATCTTGTTCATACTTTTGAATATGTTGCAGAATCATTTGGCTGGACGGAGCTCTTTATCGGGGTGATTATCGTTGCGATTGTTGGGAATGCAGCCGAACATGCATCTGCAATTGTCATGGCATTTAAAAATAAAATGGATATTGCTGTGGAGATTGCCATTGGCTCAACACTCCAGATTGCCATGTTTGTTGCTCCAGTATTAGTCCTAATCTCACTTTTCTTCACTAAAACTATGCCGCTTGTTTTTACAATGCCTGAATTAATTGCCATGGTAACCTCTGTACTGCTCATGGTTGTAATATCGAATGACGGAGAATCAAACTGGTTTGAAGGACTGACCTTACTTGCTGCCTATTTTATTATGGGCATTGGGTTCTTCCTGCTATAAAGCAGAATCACGTAAAAAGACTCTGAGCCTGTCGGCACAGAGTCTTTTATTAATTATCGTTTCGATGTAAGGTAAATATTGGACATGTACTATAATGTTCATGCATATGCTAGTGTGAGGTAAAACCAATCGCTTTTACGTGGGCCCATCAATCACCAACCTTCATGTTTAATTTATAATAGAAAAACACGAGTGTTGAATTTTCATATATGAGTGGAATCCCAACCTCCTTAATGATAAATGAGTCGTCGATTGATTACTGCCCTCCTTTTTTAAGGTTAAGTATATTATAACTTTTAATTTGAATTTTGTAAATGTTCTGATTATTATTTTTTAAGGAGATACAAATGGCATTATTCTATCGCTTTTTATTCTTTTTTGCAGGGCTATCCATTATGACTTTTGGAGTTTGTTTAACGATTAAAGCAGAGCTTGGGGCTGGGGCTTGGGATGCACTAAATGTTGCTCTTACTGAATGGATAGGTCTGACGATTGGTAGCTGGATTATCATCGAAGGTGCAGTGTTAGTATTTATAAATTCCTTTTTGGTAAAAAGAAGACCGGAGCTATTATCGCTATTAACTATCATCTTAATTGGATCATTGGTTGATTTATGGATGTTTTTTGTATTTGAGACATTTGCAGTTTATGGATTAATGATAAAATTCGTTACCTTAATTCTTGGGATTTTCATCATAGGGCTTGGTGCGGCTATCTATTTACAAGCAAAGTTTCCTTCTAGTCCGATTGATGGTTTTATGATGGCCATTAGTGAACGTTTTCGAGTAAGTTTAATGATGGGAAAGACGGTCGGAGAACTTATTGCTTTAATCCCAGCACTGATTCTTCAAGGACCCATTGGTATAGGTACAATCATTATCACTTTTACCATTGGTCCCTTTGTTCAACTGTGTTTCCCTTACTTTGAAAAATTAATGCAAAGACTGATAGAAGGGAATTATCAGGGGAAATAATGAAATATTTTGCTGTAATGGATAAAAGTTTTAAACTCCGAAAACACTATGAGCAGACTTATTACTGCTATATTGTGAAAGGAGTTTTTCTTTGTGAAAAAGTTTATCCCTGTCGTAATAACACTGCTCTTACTATTAGCATTTCTTCCAACTGCTTCTGCTGAAAAGGCAAATGCAAAAAAGGAACCTGCAAATTACCAAGTTCCTGCTTCAGTTCGTAATATTACGAAGGAAAATACGTACCCCAATTCAACACAGGACTTACCAACCTTACAACCTAGTGAGTTAACGAAAAAACTGATTGATTCTTCAAAGGTTAAGATTGAAAATCCCGATCTAATCCGCATGCTCAATGAATCCAGTATTAACAGCACACCGTTTGCAATCGGTTATCGAGCAATCGTCTACCTAGGTCAATGGCCATTAAATTACGAGTCAACAGAAACCTCTCCAAACTGGGAGTATCAAAAAATCAATACAAACTACTACGATAATCGCGGCGGCAAAGTCCCTTACCAGATTCATTACCTACAAGAGGCTCAAAAAATTATCCGTGGCGGTTTAACCGCTAAAATCGCAAATGCAGAGGATGTAAAAAAGATGATGCTGTTAAAGGCAATGGAAAAAACACGTCTTCCACTAGCATTTGAAACGATTATCGGGGCAGGAACGAAGAACGACCATGTCTACAATATCCCAGTTAATCGGCTAGGATACTTATTCGCCTATGCTCCTGCGGTCAATGAAAAAGGCAAAGTCACCTATGGTGAAGTTTATTTAATGCTTAAGGGTAGTAAAAAAATTATCGTCATTAAAAACGTAACCTCGCAAGGAATTGGTGCATGGATTCCAGTACAGGATCATGTTTCATTTGGTTTTGCTGCATCAGAAAGACCAAGATGATCTTGGAGAAAGAACTCCTACAAAGGTCGTAGGGGTTCTTTTTTGAAATAGAGTTGAAGAAAGTGTAGGATATTGATATAGAAGGGGGAGAATCAACTTTGGGTAGTCCGACTCATGATAAAAATTCACAAGTTAGTTTTTTAAAGCAGCGATTGAACATGTTCCTAGATGTATTGGATGCTATCGATCCAGAGGATACGGATCTTGATGATATCGACAACTTAATTAGTATGATTGATGAATTAGAAAATAAATGTAAGGAATTCAATCATCGGGAAACACCTGAGTCTGTTTAATTACAGGCTCTTTTCTTTTGGGAAAACCTTTATCTTTCAATCATTTGCTTATAGGAGTATAATGATATCGTCAAATAGTTGTAATTTTTAAATAGATTGCGAATCGGACAAGGGGAAAGGGGTACTTTAAGTGAATATCGAGAAATTTCAGGAGAGTATGTACAAATTAGTAGTTGAAACTTCTACCAAGCTTCCAAAAGATGTACGCCGTGCAGTTAGTTCGGCAAAGGAGAAGGAGAACGCAGGCACAAGTGCAGCAATGAGCCTAGCTACCATTACCAATAACATTAAAATGGCAGATGATCAAGTCTCACCTATTTGCCAAGATACGGGATTACCAACATTTAAAATTAAAACTCCAGTTGGTGTGAACCAATTAGAATTAAAAGAAGCGATTAAAAATGCAATTGTAATCGCAACCAAAGAAGGAAAACTACGTCCTAACTCTGTTGATTCCCTAACAGGTGAAAACAGTGGGGACAACCTAGGTGCTGGGTTACCGGTTATTAAATTTGATCAATGGGAAAAAGATTATATCGATGTTCGTTTGATTTTAAAAGGCGGCGGATGTGAAAACAAAAACATCCAATATAGTCTTCCATGTGAATTAGAAGGGCTTGGCCGGGCAGGACGTGACCTTGATGGTATTCGAAAATGTGTTATGCACTCTGTTTATCAGGCACAAGGACAAGGCTGCAGTGCTGGTTTCATTGGAGTTGGTATTGGCGGAGACCGTTCTTCAGGTTATGATTTAGCAAAAGAACAATTATTCCGCTCTTTAGATGATGTGAATCCAAACGAAGAATTACGCGCGTTAGAAGAGTATGTTCTAGAAAATGCGAATAAATTGGGAATCGGCACAATGGGCTTTGGCGGAGAAGCAACGTTGTTAGGCTGTAAGGTTGGGGTTATGAATCGAATTCCGGCAAGCTTCTATGTATCTGTCGCTTACAACTGTTGGGCATTCCGCCGTTTAGGCGTAAGTGTAGATCCTGTGTCTGGAGAAATTAATGAGTGGATGTACCAAGAAGGCGATTTCATTGATTTCACTGAGACAGAAGCTGAGAAAGAAACAGCTGCAGCTCGTGCTAATGACGTTATCACGCTGCAAGCACCTATCACGGAAGAACAAATTCGCGAGTTGAAGGTGGGCGATGTTGTTCAAATTAACGGCATGATGTATACAGGCCGTGACGCGATTCATAAATACCTGTCAGATCATGATTCACCAGTCGATTTAAATGGACAAGTCATCTATCACTGTGGTCCAGTTATGTTGAAGGATAAAGAAGGCGTTTGGCATGTTAAAGCGGCCGGCCCAACTACAAGTATTCGTGAGGAGCCTTACCAAGGCGACATTATGAAGAGATTTGGGATCCGTGCTGTTATCGGAAAAGGCGGAATGGGACCTCGTACGTTGGCGGCTCTTAAGGAACACGGAGGCGTGTACCTGAATGCTATCGGCGGCGCCGCTCAGTATTATGCAGATTGTATCAAGGGCGTTGAAGGTGTTGACTTGATGCAATTTGGTATTCCTGAAGCGATGTGGCACCTTCGCGTAGAGGGCTTCACAGCTGTTGTAACGATGGATTCACACGGAAACAGCCTGCATGCGGATGTAGATAAGTCTTCATTAGAAAAATTAGGACAGTTTAATGATCGAGTTTTTAACTAAGTTTTGGCGGGCAGGCTCTGTTATAGGGTCTGCTCTTTTATTATGGAGTGGGGAGGGTGTTTTGTAGAAGCTGTACGGTTTTTTGTAAAAGCTGTACAGTTAATTGTATAAACTGTATGGTTTTTTGTAAGAACTGTACAGTTATCGCCAAAGACGGCCACTAAATCGTCTATTTAAACAATAAAAGTCAAAAAAGGTTCATAATGTTACAAAATTTTAAGCAGGATAAGTAAATTCATAAATAGAAAGGTACAACAAACAATTTGAGGAGGAACTTTTTTGTTTGATAAAAATTTAACTGTGCCCATACCTTTACTCCAGGCAGAAGCCCTAGAGAGAAGACTAAAGAAAACTCATGATAAGTTGCCAGAAATAAAAACTAAGATAAGGATTTTAAAGTCAGGATACAATGGAGAAAAAGAAATAAATTACCAATTAGGTCAAATCCCCCATCACAAATACCACATTTTCCATGATCTTCGTCTCCCAATAGGAAAAGCATATTTTCAAATTGATGCATTACTCCTTTCCCCCAATATCCTAATGAACCTTGAAGGAAAAAATCATTCAGGAAAAATTACCATTGAGAAAAATCAGATGATACAAGAGTCTTTTGACACCAGAGAGGTATATGAAAATCCTGTTTCTCAAGCCAATCGCCACACATTATTAATGAAATATTGGTTGGAAATTAATATTGTCCCTAAGATTTTAATTGATAACTTAGTTGTCTTTTCTAGACCTTCAAGTGAAATAATAATATCCCCTGGATACAAAGAATCGGAAAATAAGATCTGTAAAACACATGATTTATTAAAAAGGATTGAAGAAATAGAGGGGAATAATAAAAAGGTCTGGATGGATGAACAAGATATCTTAAAAGTAAGTGACCTTTTTTTAAAGAAACACACACCTAAGAGAGAAGATATATTAACATTGTTTCAAATTCCTGACGGGGATATTATTACTGGTGTTCAATGTCCCACATGCTTATTTATTCCAATGATTTATAACAGGCATAAATGGATATGTTCTGCATGTAATTGTATTTCAAAAGATGCACATTTAGCAGCGGTAAACAATTATTTCTTGATTTATAAAACCTGCTTTACCAACTCAGAGATACGTAATTTCCTCAACCTTCCATCCACCAGAGCAGTCTCCTACTTCCTATCCTTGTTAAATCTTACCCGTGTAGGTCATACGAGTGACTGTGTTTACCACCAGCCAACCCAATTTCCTTAAAATGCTAATCATGTTTTCTATTTACAGACAAACACTATAAAAAACAAAATAGGGGGGAACATGGATGAAGAAATTATTGTGCATCCTTAGTTTACTGCTGTTACTGGTGCCACAGGTAACATATGGGTCCGCTCCAAATAAGCCTATCCATTGGGGTTTTAAAAAAGCTGTAGATGAACAGCCGCCAGATGCTGGTGCAGAGTATGAAAAAATACTTGAGAAATACGGTGCTTTTTTTAAAGGAGACCCAGACTCAAAGACGCTTTATCTTACCTTTGATAATGGGTATGAAGCAGGGTATACCGCCCAAGTATTAGATGTATTAAAGAAGGAAAAAGTGCCGGCAACCTTTTTTGTGACGGGGCACTATTTATTATCGCAACCTGAATTAACAAAGCGGATGGTGGATGAAGGTCATCTCATTGGAAATCATTCCTGGCATCACCCCAATATGACACAAATCAGTGATCAGGGAATTCGTGAAGAACTTAGAAAAGTTAAGGACAAAACAAAAGAAATAACAGGTCAAAAGAAGATGAAGTATTTACGTCCGCCTCGGGGCGTTTTTAGTGAGAGAACGATGCAAATTGCGAAGGAAGAAGGCTATACGCATGTCTTCTGGTCGCTGGCGTTTGTGGACTGGAATACCAACGCGCAAAGAGGCTGGCAATATTCATATGATAATATCATGAAACAAATTCACCCCGGTTGTATCCTGCTGCTCCACACCGTTTCCAAGGATAACGCCGATGCCCTAGAAACCGTGATCAAGGATTTGAAAAAGAAAGGCTATAAATTTAAACGTCTGGATGATTTTCCGAAAAAGAATAAAATTACGACGTTTTTCCAAAGACTGGGCAGAAAATAGGCCGAATTCGAATGAATTCGGCTTTTCTTTGTTAATAATGCTATAATACGGAGAAATCAAACGGAAGCAAAATTTGGAGTGAACAAAATGAAAACAGATCAATCAATCAAAATACAAGAAAAACAGACCTTTCCCTTAACGATCAAACGACTCGGCATTAATGGCGAAGGCGTCGGTTATTTTAAGAAGCAGGTAGTATTTGTACCAGGCGCATTACCAGGGGAAGAGGTAGTCGTAGAGGCAACCAAGATAAACCCTAAATTTGCCGAGGCAAAAATAAAAAAGATACGTATTAAATCTCCGCATCGGGTTCAGCCGCCATGCCCTGTCTACGAGCAATGCGGGGGCTGTCAGCTTCAACATCTAGCATATAGTCAGCAATTAAAAGAAAAGCGGGATATTGTTATCCAATCGCTAGAACGACATACCAGACTCCAAGTGGACAAACTCGAAATTCGAGAAACAATTGGCATGGAAGATCCATGGGGCTATCGAAACAAGAGCAGTTTTCAACTAGCTGGAAGAGATGGCAAGGTTTTGGCTGGTTTGTATGGAATAAACTCGCATCAACTCATAGATATTGAACACTGTGCTGTTCAGCATTCACAAACGAATGAAGCCGTTAATGCGGTTAAAAAGATTCTCGAAGAACTTAAAATTACGATTTATAATGAAAAATCACGCAAGGGGATTGTTCGGACAATTGTTACTCGGGTAGGGGTGCAAAGTGGCGAGCTCCAGGTAGTGCTCATAACAAATCAACAAGAATTACCAAAGAAAGAACAGATTGTACAGGAAATCCAAAAACGACTTCCAAATGTGAAATCTATCGTTCAGAATATTAATGAACAAAAAACATCGCTTATTTTTGGAGAAGAAACGTTACCGCTAGCGGGTGAAGAGTATATCCAAGAAACGTTGGGGGACTTGCAATTTGAGCTATCTGCCAGGACATTCTTTCAGTTGAATCCTGTTCAAACCATTAAGCTTTATAATGAAGTGAAAAGTGCATCGGCGCTGACAGGTAAGGAAAAAATTGTTGATGCCTATTGTGGAGTTGGAACCATTGGCTTGTGGCTTGCGGATCAAGCAGCAGAGGTCCGTGGAATGGATGTCATTCCAGAATCAATTGATGACGCCAAGAAAAATGCTAAGCGGCACGGGTTCACCAATACGAAATATGTACCTGGAAAAGCCGAAGAGGTTCTGCCGAAATGGGTGAAAAAAGGCTGGAAGCCAGATGTCATTATAGTGGATCCGCCAAGAACAGGACTCGACGGACAATTAATCCAAACAATTTTGCAAACAGCACCAGAAAAGCTCATTTACATCTCATGCAATCCGTCCACTTTGGCAAAAGATATTCAAATGTTAAGCGCCAAATATGAAGTGAAATATATTCAACCAGTGGATATGTTCCCACAAACAGCGCATGTAGAAGCTGTTGCAAAATTAATATTAAAATAGATAGAAGCTCATTCTAACTTTAGTTTGGATAAGCTTTTTTAAGTAAAAATTTTTGATGGTTAATAAAAAGGGGTACCCAAGTGAATTTTGATTCATTGGGTACCCCTTAATCTTTATTTAAAACACTTTCGTAGTCCAATCCTCACAATTCCAAATATCGGTCGCAATTTCACGATAGAAATCAGGTTCGTGGGATACCATCAAGATACTTCCGCGATATGCCTTTAAAGCACGCTTCAATTCTTCTTTTGCGTCAACATCTAAGTGATTGGTAGGTTCGTCTAGAATTAGTAAATTCGTTTCTGTGTTAATAATTTTACATAATCGAACTTTGGCTTTTTCTCCACCAGAAAGGACTTCGACTTTACTTTCAATATGTTTCGTCGTTAATCCACATTTAGCAAGAGCAGCACGGACTTCAGCCTGATTCATACTTGGGAACGTGCTCCAAATCTCTTCAATACAAGTGTTGTAGTTGGACTGTTTAACTTCCTGCTCGAAGTAACCGATGTATTGATACTCACCACGTTCCACTTTACCCGAAATGGGATTAATCAACCCAAGAATACTCTTTAAAAGAGTAGACTTACCAATTCCGTTTGCACCCACGAATGCAATTTTTTGTCCGCGTTCCATTTTCAAATTCAGAGGGCGAGAAAGTGGTTCATTGTAACCAATAACAAGATCTTCAGCCGTGAAAATCCAACGACTAGCTGCACGAGCTTCTTTGAAAATAAACTCTGGTTTCGGCTTCTCTTTCCCCAGTTCAATAACTTCCATTTTGTCAAGCTTCTTCTGACGAGACATCGCCATATTACGAGTCGCCACACTTGCCTTGTTACGAGCAACGAAATCCTTCAAATTCGCAATTTCTTGTTGTTGACGCTTGTAAGCAGACTCTAGCTGCTGTTTCTTCATTTCATAAATATTTAGGAAGTTATCATAGTCACCAACATAGCGATTCAACTCTTGGTTTTCCATGTGATAGATCAAATTAACAACATTGTTCAAGAAGGGAATATCGTGTGAAATCAAGATAAATGCATTCTCATATTCCTGTAAATAGCGCTTCAACCATTCGATATGCTGTTCATCCAAATAGTTCGTAGGCTCATCTAGTAATAGGATTTCAGGCTTTTCCAGCAAAAGCTTAGCTAGCAAAACTTTCGTACGCTGCCCGCCGCTAAGATCATCTACATCTCGATCGAGTCCAACATCGTCTAATCCTAGACCACGAGCAACTTCCTCAACTTTTGAATTAATTTGATAGAAATCATTACTATCTAAAGTTTCTTGTAGCTCTCCAACTTCTGCAAGTAATGCATCGATATCAGCACCTTCATCACCCATTTTTGCATAAAGGTCATTGATCTCTGCTTCAGCATCAAAAAGATATTGAAAAGCAGTACTCAAAGCGTCACGCATTGTAGTACCTTTTTGAAGTACAGCATGCTGATCTAAATAACCAACACGAACTTTTCGTGACCACTCAACTTTCCCCTCATCGGGTTGCAACTTCCCAGTAACAATATTCATGAAAGTAGACTTACCCTCACCATTTGCCCCAACTAGTCCAACATGCTCTCCTTTTAAAAGTCGAAAGGACACATTATTAAAAATCGCACGATCTCCAAAACCGTGACTTAAATTTTGTACGTTTAATACGCTCATTTTTCTAACCCCTTATCTAATGTCACATGTGGATATCTTACTAGATTTTTGCTCCTATTTCTATCTTGAATTTTTTGTAATAAATGTAATTTGATTTTTGGGTTAAATGAAGTGCCCAGGAATAAGGGAAAGAGTAGTTGTCGGACAATTACTTTTTGATGAAATAACTGACCAGATGGTTGACTGAGGAACCAGTTGGGGGATTAGGTTAGTGCGCCATCTGATAAATAAACGGAAATATTTAGCTTAATTACTAAACCCTAATAAAAAATGGGTTAAATAGACGGAGAGAATCCGCCTATCGAATCGAAAAACGTGAAAAAAGAGGATTTTGCTTTGAATAATCGGAAAACCTCCCCTTGTATACCCCTAAACGAGCTCCCTCCTACATTTAACCGAAAAATCTCCGCTTATTATACTTCTACTGGTTACCTAAGTTCATAATTTCTTTGCAACAGTTACCAGTGCTGGTGATTCAGTAGAGTAACTTTCACCATTAAAGTTTCCGTACACTTCCACCACTTGAAACCCGATTTTTTTAAGTATTGAAATTAATTGATGTGATGTAATTGGATATAAAGGAATAGTGTTTTCTGTTGTCTCCCCATTGATCGTTAAACTTGAGGTGAAAAGAAGATGTTCGTCTTTTTTTTCATAATGCCTTAAAAAGGTGAAATCTTCTTTTTCTATAGCTGGAAAAGAAAAATCATTCTTGGATAACCCTCTATCATAATTTACCTGCTGGAGGATGATTGTCCCATTTGGTTTCAATTTGATATAACATTTCTGTAAATACTTTTCAACACTTTCTAAATCAGATAAATGAGGTAGAGTGTTTCCAATACAAAGGATTCCATCAAAGTTCTCTTGAAATTTATCTATCTCTTCCATAGCTTTGGTATGGACAGATAAAAGAAGTCCCTTCGATTTAGCTTTTTCCTTTATGGATTCGGCCATTGTTTCTTCTGGCTCTGATGCGGTAACATTTACCCCATTCTCTGCGAGGGCAATGGCCATATTACCTGTTCCAGCTCCCATATCCAAGACGGAATTTCCTTCATGAAAATGCTGGGATATGAACGTATAAGCAGTTTGATTTAATGGGAAAATTTGATCATAATACGAGGATAAATCGTGATAAAAAGACAATTTGATGAGCTCCTTTCCAAATATATCTGTTTAAAATAAAATCAAAATAAATAAAGGAATCAAAATTGAACTAATAATCGCTGATAGAATCATTCCTGCAGAACTTATTGAACCGATTTCTAAACTGTATTCAAACGCCCTTGATGTACCAATGACATGGGCTGCGTTTCCTAAGGCCATACCCTTGGCCAAATCGCTCTGAAACTTGCATGTTTTAATGATATATGGCCCTATTATCATGCCGCTAAATCCTGTAACCATGACAGCAACTACCGTTAATGAAGGAACAGCGGCTGTCAGCTCAGCAATTTGAATAGCAACTGGAGTTGTAACAGATTTCGGAAAAAACGAAAACATGATTTCCTTTGAATACCCTAATAGGTTTAAAAAGATAAATAGGCTGATGAAATTTACCATAACCCCCACGAGTATACTAGTAAAAATGACGCGAAAGTATTTAACTATTAGTTTTTTATATTTGTATAAAGGGTATGCAAGCGTTACAACCGTCGAACCTAATAAATGATTTATCCATTCACCGCCAATCATATATGTTTCGTATGGAATATTGAATAACAGCAGAATCATAATGATTATAAAACTAACGAAAAGGGATGGATTGAATAAAGGGGTTGGATACTTTAGATATAGTTTTTTTACCAGGAAAAATAAACAAATTGTTAATAAGACCATACAGATGCCGATAATTAATTTTATCATGCTGAAAATTTCTCCCTATCCTCAATCACTTTCTTTTGTCCCAGTTTTTCACCTGTGTAACCAGAACAAATCAAAACAAGACAAGTACTTAAAATGAGTACAACAACTAACAATAGGCCTTTTCCCTGAAAGAAATCTAAGTAATTAATAATGCCGACGGCTGCGGGAATAAAAAAGAACATCATGGTTGATAGTAAAAAACCTGCCCCCTCCTGAATCCATTTTTCAGGAAGTATATGGCATGATAATAAAATAAATAAAATCAGCAATCCTATTATACTTCCGGGGATAGGCAAATTAAATTGTTCCTGAATGATGTTTCCCAGAGAAGAAATTATGTAAACCAAACATACCTGAACAATTATTTTAATGACTTTCACCATTTTACCTCCAAAAAAAGTAATCCCGTTAATTTCATTTTTTTACTCGAATTTAAACAATACTTATATATTCTACTCCTAACTACCAGACTGCTCAATGTATATCATTGGATACTGTTTGAACAATCAGTGTACTCTTTAGAATATAAAGCGATATTGAATGCAAAAAAAGGGTGTCCAAAAGCGATTTGCTTTTGGGACACCCTTTATTTTAATACCTTAACTTTCTATGCAACTTCGGATTCTTTGGAGTGAACCTTTTTCATAAAGTCGTTTACATCGGCAGGTACTCTGCGATCAAGCTTTGAGACGATATAGACAGATAGGAATCCAATTGGTACTGTAATCAATCCTGGTACATTGAACTGTAGGAACTCAGGAAGAGTCGTCTTAAAGAAAATCATGTACATCGAAGCTAGAAGGCCAGCAACAAGCCCAGCAATTGCTCCTTTCTCTGTCATTCCTCTCCACCAAATACCCAAGATAAAGATAGGTGTAAACGTACTGGCAGCAACGGTGAATGCTAGTGCGACCAGATGGCCGATGGATGCTCCTTTTACCATGAGACCGAGAACACCGTATAAAATACCAAGGATAATAATTGCTACTTTACCCGCGAGTACGCGCTCTTTCTCTGTGATGTTCTTACGGAAGAAAGTTGCATACAAGTCATGTGCTAAGGCGCCAGAACTTGCGATGAATAATCCTGAAAGGTTCGAGAAGACGGCTGCAAATGCTCCTGCGATAACAAGTCCAAGCAGCCATTCTCCACCTAGTGCCTGTGCAGTAGATGGAACAACCATATTGTTTCCGCCAGCGATAAGGTCCTTCATAACGGCTGAATCTACATTGCCGCTTAGAAAAATAGAGCGGCCAACTACTCCAAGATACACAGCAAATAAAAAGAACACGCTTGCAATACCAATCGCCATAAGAGCGGACTTACGTGCTGCTTTTGCACTTGGATTTGTATAGAAGCGTAGCAGGATGTGAGGAAGTCCAATCGTACCGAGTGAAAGCCCGATTGTCATCGATATTGTTTGCCAGAAAGATGGGAAGTAGTTGCCGGTACCGGTCCAAACAGCCCCATCAAATGGTATATCTTTTCCGTCAACTGAAAACGCTGAAGTACCGGTAATAGTACCTTTAAATTCATTAATAGCTGCTAGTATCTCCTGATAATGAAGTCCGCCATAGATGGCTGCGCCAACCATGAGGAGAAAGGCGCCAAGACGAATCCATAATTCGAGCGCTTGGTTAAGGGTAGTACCCTTCATTCCACCGATACCAACATAAAAAATCATGACCGAACATGTAAAGATAATTCCAAATTCATAGCTTGTACCAAAGAACATGCTTAAAATTTGTGCTGCACCCAATAACTGAGGAGCTGCATAGAAACCTGAAATTGCAAGTACTACAGCGACAGCAGCGAGGCGGGCCCGTTTGCTGTGAAAACGATAGGCTAAAAAGTCTGCTACTGTATAGGCTCCGAATCTGCGAAGTGGACCTGCAACGAACATAGCAAGAAGAGTCAGACCGATAGAGAAGCAAAAGGCATAGTAAGCGCCATCATAACCAAGCTGATATGTTAGACCGGCAATACCAAGAAAGGTCGCAGCACTTAGATAGTCTCCGCCAATTGCAGAACCGTTTGTAAACCAGCCGAAGCTTCGTCCGCCAACGAAATAATCAGATGCAGTCGCACTTCTTTTTGATAAATAGGTGATATAAACAATCGTTCCCATGAGGATAATCGTTAAAAGCATTTTAGGTTCCAATAACATGGCCATCAAATAATTCTCCTTTCTTCAGGGGAGCCAGAATTTTTTTGATAGTTCTTTAAACGTTTTTCATAAAGAGCAGTATGAACGTAAGCAATGATAAAAGCCATTGCCATTGCAACAACACTTGTCAAAAACCAACTATATGTCATGCCGCCCCACATACGGGAAAACATAAAATCACCTGCGTACCAATTTAATATCGGAATTGCGAGAATAAAAAGGTAGTAAAAGACCGTAAGTTTAAGACCAGTACTAAATTCACCTTTCATGATTTTCCTAGTTTCGGGATCGAGCGGCTTTAATTCGCTAACATCGATTGTATCTGCTGCAACATAGTTGTACTCTGTATACTCTCCAGCCATATGTTACTCCTCCTTAATATTTAGGCGTCCGCCGTTTTCTAGTACCTTCCCTAGCCCGGCCAAGATACTATAAAAATGATTTTACGTCATTAGTGGGACATATACCTTACAATAAATTATCAGAAATATACAAATATTTACTATAATCTAATTTTTATACTATAATTTGTATATGAATATAACTTTAAATACCGCATTTTAGAAAGGAGGGGAGAATATAGAATGTATTCAATTAGTCTAGCAGTAGAAGATGAACTGGAATATCAAAAGCTGGCAGACTGGATTATAGAAGAATTTGTTGAAAACTGCGTACTGGCAGAAGCTGTGTTTAATCAACAGGATGTACATATAGCTGTTATCGAAGTAAGAAAATGGCATGATTGGGTTAAAATCCACCGATTTCGCAAACGTAATAAAGAATGCAGGATTATTCCCTTACTAGACCCATCTTTATTGTATACTTCACCACTGGCCATTGAGTTCAAGCTAGAGTACTTGCTAGTGAAATCCGTGAAAAAACATATATTTCTTCGTACATTGAAACGGGCTATTAGGGAGCTGTCAATTACGAATTCTATACCCATTGAATATGATGAGTTATTTTATCAGATCCATCATGAACAAAAACCGGAACGCAATACGTTACCATTTCAAGAGGCATTTTTGCGGCGGCTACTGGCTGGTGATAAAACAACTGAAGAAGAATTAATTCAATCTCGTTCTTTTCTTCCAGGAGAGGCGATGCCAAATGTGGTCTGTTTTATTCAGGGATTTGTCCGATGCCCTGGCAGCAGGGAACTGGAAGGATGGGAACCAAGTGAGATTCAAGAATTTTTCAGAAACCGCTTTCAAGGATATCAGCTTACTTTTCTTTCCTATCGAAAACATTTACTTATGCTTATCCAGGTGCCTCCCGAGTACGTTTCCTTCATACACTGGAAAGAAGGGGAGAACAGGATTCTTGATGCTATTCAAGCATTGGAAAACGAGTATGGAATTTATATATATATAGGGGTAGGCTCCATCTACCGTGAACCGCTGCTCCTGCATCATTCCTATCGAGAAGCATGCAAGGCTAGGCGAACTACGCCGTATGACAGGCCATCACTGCGTTATTTTGAAGAGATTACAAAGGATGTTCAGATTCAGAAATGTACAGACTATATAGCACGGTATTGTATCGAAGATCTTTCGTTAAAACGGGTAGCCGATCAAATTAATCTTAGTGTACCGTACTTCAGCCGGATATTTAAACAAGAAACAGGACGCAATTTTGTTGAATATGTCACCTTTGTCCGTTTGCAGCGTGCAGTGTGGCTTTTGCGTCATACGAATCATACGATTGAGTGGATCGCCGAAGAACTAGGTTTCAATACACCAAATTATTTTAGTGGTACTTTTAAAAAGTATGTTGGCCTTTCTCCAAGGGAATACAGAGCGACAGAAGAAATTATCTTTGTTTAATAAAGGAGATAATGGAGAGATCATTTTAAAAGAACAAGCAGCTGATTTTGATCGTACGAAAGGATTAACTGTAATGGAAAACCTTCTCCAGGCAGAGTTAATTGGTAAGCTTTCTGTGGACGCTGCCAAAGACGTTTTGCAGGGTAAAAAGGTATAGAAAATCATTGCAGCTCCGCTAAAATTAGTAGCAAAAGATTATTAGGTGCCTGGCGCTCCCCATAATATGTCGGTGAATTTTCGACATTATCGTGGAGTGACAGGCATTTTATATTTTAGAAATGGAAACAGGTTGTATTCAGGAATGGGACTTTTTGATTAAAAAAAGTGAAAAATGTTGTTTCATGGAAGAAAAAGCAGGATTTTAATTTTTAAAAATGAATATATATAACAACTAGTATCTCCAGTTTGTCAAAGTTGTTTTGACAGCTTGACCAAAAAACATATGATTATGAAACGATAATAGGAAAACCAATCAATTCTTTCCACCAGAAGAACCTTTCCTTAACTCAGGTAGCTCAGACAGAAAAGGATCGGAATCATTTTATTCATCCAGCCCAATCAATTTATGAAAGAAGGTATGCCGTATGAACGAAGAATTTTTTTCTGACTATAAAAATTTTATTGTTGCACCGGTCGATGAAAAGCTAAATGGTAAAGAATCATTTGATCCAAAAAATTACTCTTCACATTATATCATGACACTGTCTATTTTTAATTCGCGTATAACGAATTGGAAAGATGCTAGTAGATTTGATGTAGATATTGACAAAAGTATTAAAACGGTTCTAAAGGAATTTAATATAAAGCACCATGAAAAGTACCATCTTCAATTACTTGAATTAGATAGGTTTAAAAACTATTTTGTATTGGCTCTTTCCTCAAAAACAAAATTTGAAACAAAGGAAGAAAATGACAGTATATCTTTTATTGTTGATAGAATGCTAACGAACCCTTTTTATGTTGGACAAGGATGGTTCAACTTAATTGGTGAAAAAGGAAGAATATCACGTAAGCTCTTTTGTTGTTCTTTTATGAAATATGTAATAGAGAACCAAGATCACTTAAAAATAGACAAAAAATTAGGAAATGTCAGTGAATTTATTCCTAAAAATGATGAGATTAAGCTTGTTAAAAATCTCTGAAAAAGTAACCGCTACCTTACAAGTCTTGATATTGTTGACCATATTAATGATAAAGACTTTTATGAGAGTCTGAGCCCCAATACTGTATTTACATATTGGATAGAAAAATCTATTTTGTGCTATTTATAATTATTTTTAATTTTTAAATTATTCCTTTTTTGGCTATAATAGGAAATGGTAAACGTAAACACTAATAAGAATAGCAGGAGGAAATTATGGGTAGATTAGTTCATTTTGAAATTCATGTGAGTGACATGGACCGGGCAAAGAAGTTTTATGGAGAGGTATTTGGATGGTCCTATCAAGATTATAGTGAGTATGCTGGAATGCCTTACTTTGGTGCAGTGACTGGCGATGAAAATGAGCCTGGAATCAATGGTGCTTTGATGCAGCGTCAAAGTGCTCCGCCTGAACAAAACCATGCTTTAAATGGATTTGCTTGTACCATGGGAGTGGAAAATTACGATGTAACCGAAGCGGAAATTCTTGAAAATGGCGGCAAGATTGCACTGCCAAAATATGCTCTGCCAGGAATGGCTTGGCAAGGATATTATATTGATACTGAAGGAAACGTATTCGGAATTCATCAACCCGATGCTAATGCAAAATAGAGTCAATGTTAGGTGAATAAATACATGAAATCACTAGAATCGGAAAGCATACTTGAAAAATTAAGAGAAATTTGTCTTTCAATGCCTGAAGCCATTGAACATATCGACGGTTTTGGTCACAATACTTTTAAAATCAATGGAAAATCATTTGTGATATCAGGTGAAAGCGAGAATGGATTCAGCCTGTCTTTCAAGTCAGACCGGGAAACGCAAGAAATATTGCTTCAGAAAGAGCATTTCTACAAAACGCCATATATCGGTCAGCACGGCTGGGTTTCTATCCAAAATCCAGTTGAAGAAGACTGGGAAGAGTTGAAGGATCTACTCCAAGAAGCCTATTTACGTGCTGCACCTAAGCGCTTGGTTAAGGAATGGAATGAATTACATAAAAGATAAAGGAAGGCGGAATTTAATCTGTCTTTCTTTTTTTTTTGCACTAGTATTAAGAATGTGTCAGATTTTTCTACATTAAATTACATTTTAATTACAAAATCGACTGTTTTATTGTTTTTAGTCCTTTTGGAATATAAACTAGGAATATATTAGAACTTTTAATAAATGATAGTTTCCAAGAGGAGATTTAATAATGATAAAAAAATTTATTAAATATATGGTCGCTACTACTGTACTCGCAACAACAATTCAGGCTACACCTGCATTTGCAAATCCAGAAGTACCACCTATTACAAATGGACAAATCGATACTGTTAACAAAAATATTGATGACCTTGAAACAAAGTTTCAACAATTAGATAACGAAATCTCTTTATCTATTGAGAGAAGCCAAATTCTAAATGAAAAAATTGTTACACAACAAGGTAAGATTGTAGAAACAGAGACTGAAATTAAAAAAGCTGACGAGGATCTAGCAAGCCATAAAGAGGTTTATTCAGAAAGATTAAAGAGCATTCAGGTAAAAGGAAATCAGTCAGTCGTTACATACGCAGAACTTTTACTTTCAGCTGGCAGCGTCTCTGAGTTTTTTAATCGTTTTACTGCTATTTCTAAAATTATTGAAAATGATAATGAATTACTTGAAGGTTTAAGAGTAAAGGAAGTAACGTTAATAGAGGCAAAGGAACAATTACAAAATCATATTAACGAATTAGAAAAGAGCAAAATAGAGTTAGCTTCAGAACAAAAACAGATTGAAGAAAACAAAAAACAAATTTCACAAGAATTGGAAGCTGCAAAAGGTGAATTAGAGAATTTAAGGGTCCAACAAGAGGCACAACTAGCTGCCCAGCGAGCAGCATCACAAGAAACTGCTCCAGAAATTCAACAACCGTCTCAAGCACAAGTTTCAGTAACCACCCAATCAACAACACCATCTGTCGCTGCATCCAATGTGACAAATTCCGCTACAGCAAATAGTGTTATTGCCACAGCTAAACAGTATCTGGGTGTTCCATATGTTTGGGGAGGATCAACGCCAAGCGGATTTGATTGTTCGGGATTTGTATCATATGTGTATCGTTCTGTTGGCATTAGTCTTCCAAGAACTTCACGTGCTCAGCAAAATGTCGGAACAAGAATTTCTCTAAGTCAAGTACAGCCTGGAGATTTAGTTTTCAGGGGTTCTCCTGCTTATCATGTTGGAATTTATATTGGGGGAGGACAATATATCCATGCTCCTCAAACGGGTGATGTCGTGAAAATTGCTCCATTTAATCCGTCTAAATTTTCAACTGCATCTAGAGTCTTACAATAGGCTCAAAGATTTTAACGAATTATTAATATTAAATTAGAAGGCAACTAACCCTGATGGGCGTTGCCTTTTTTCTTTTTTCTTTTGAAGAAAAACCTCTCAGAATATTTATAAAATGAAGGTACACCATTGTTTACAAAAAAATGAAAAAGTGAGATAATATAGAAAATTTTGAAGGGGGAAAGTAAGTTTATGGAACCAACTAATTGCTAATATTAATTCATTTGAAAATTAATATGGATTTTGTAATGAGTGTCAATACGCCTATTAAACGTAGGTTTATTTGTTATGCTCTTATGGAATTATGGCAATTTAGAAGGTAACTTACTTTACTGAATCGAGATAATTATTTGTTTGAAGTACTCCTCCGTTTATATGCGAGGTATGTAGGCATAACTATGCGCTTATTTAACATGCGTATTTTCCTAAACTACTTTAAATAAATGATATCCAATGATTATGTAGACCGTAAGAAGAATTATCTTCTTATGGTCTTTTTATTTTAAAAATAAATAGGTAAATGAGGTGCTTCTTTGCCTTGTCCATAAAATGCATAACTTGATTATGGATGAAAGAAGGAGATTTTATGTTAGAACTGAAATTACATGGCGTTAAGAAATTTATGGAAGCCACCCTTGTGGTTAAAAATATAACGTTTGAGGCTTATGAAGGAGAGAAGGTTGGAATCGTAGGGGCCAACGGCAGCGGCAAGAGCACAATTCTTAAACTAATCGCTGGAATTGAGCAGATGCATTATTATCCAGGTTACCCGCAAACCTCAAGCTATGGGTATGATGAAGGTCTGATTAACTTGCCAAGAGGAGCTACCAAGGCATACTTGGAGCAATCTCCTGTATATCCTCAAGGATTAAAAGTTATCGATGTTTTACACTTGGCCTTTGAGGAAATTGACATCATAGAAAATCAAATGCATCAATTAGAAGAACAAATGAAAACCCTGGAAGATACTGCCCTAGAAAAAGCCCTTAATAAATATAGTGATCTGGTCCAGCTATTTGAAGTAAAGGGCGGATACGAACGTGAAGAAAAAGTAAGTAAGGTCTGTACTGGTCTTAATTTTGCTGAAAGTTTTTTAAACAAAGATTTTGATTTATTAAGTGGCGGAGAAAAAACGACAGTAGTGCTTGGAAAGCTGTTGATCCATAATCAGGATATCTTGCTGCTGGATGAGCCGACCAATCATTTGGATATGGAAGCCATTGAATGGCTGGAGGGCTATCTTAGAAACTATAAAGGAATTGTCATTATCGTCTCCCATGATCGATATTTTCTCGACAATGTAGCAACTAAAATTGTAGAAATCGAAGATATGGAGTCAATTTCCTATAAAGGGAATTACTCATCTTTTGTAAGTCAAAAAGAAGAAAATATGCGCATTCAATATGAGCATTTTAGAGAGCAGCAGAAGAAAATAAATAACATGGAAAAGACTGTTACAAGCTTGAGAGACTGGGCGATGAGGGCTGATAATAATAAGTTCTTTAGAAGAGCAGCCAGCATACAAAAAAAGCTCGATAAAATGGAGCGAATTGATAAGCCTGTTTTTGAAAGACGAAATATAAGACTTGATTTCAAAGAAGGGCAGCGGTCTGGAAATGAAACCATTAAAGCCATTGGACTCTCAAAAAGGTATCAAGATAAGCTGATTTTTAAGGACTCAGACTTAATGATTCATTATGGTGAGAGAGTGGGGATGGTAGGTCCTAATGGCAGCGGAAAAACCACCTTCTTAAAAATGCTATTAGGTGAAGAACAGCCAGACAAAGGTGTGGTAGAACTTGGTGCGAATGTAATGGCTGCTTACTTACCGCAGAAAATTACCTTTAACGATGAAGAACTCACGGTGTTGGGAGCCTTTAGAGAAGATATTTCTATCCTAGAAGGTAAAGCAAGGGAATATCTATCCAAATTCATGTTTTATAAAAAAAGTCCATTCAAAAAAGTAAAGCATTTGTCTGGTGGAGAAAGAATCAGGCTAAAGCTAGCAATGCTTTTATATCAAGACATAAATTTATTAATCCTCGATGAGCCGACCAATCATCTTGATATTGATTCCATCGAAACCCTAGAGGAAGCGCTCGAAGATTTTAAAGGAACGATATTCTTTATTTCTCATGACAGATATTTTATTAATAAAATCGCTGAAAGAGTAATTGCTTTGGAGGACCATGATTTTAAAAGCTATCCAGGAAATTACGATTATTATAAAAGTCAGCAGCCTAAAGAAGAACCAATCGTAAATCGTGAAAAAGGTAAGAAACAAAAAAATAAATCCGGAGGTATAGTTCAAGAGGAAGTTAAGGCAAATGCACTGGCAAGGATTGAAAGTCTAGAAAAGGAAATTAAAGCGATTGATTTATCTATGTCTGAAGACCAAATGGATTATGAGGAGCTTAATAAGCTTTATCGTAGAAAAAACCTCTTAAATAAAGAACTTGATTCAGCTATGGAATGGTGGATAAACATAAGTTAATTTATACAAGGACTCTTTGGGTATAATAAAGTAGCATAAAATAGAAAAAGATAGTCGACAGAAAAGTTAAGACTCAAATATTTTAATGCTCGAAGAAAAGGGGGATTTGATGACAAAGTATGTAAGTGAAACAGGATGGAACTTTGATAATAGTTATGCTCGTTTGCCGAAGGTATTTTTCAACAGCCAAAACCCAACACCAGCAGCTTCACCTAAGATTGCTATTTTCAACAAATCGTTGGCGACGACTCTAGGTTTAGACGTAAAGAACTTGCAAAGTGAAGAAGGGGCAGCGGTGTTTGCTGGGAACAAAATACCTGATGGTGCTTCCCCTCTTGCACAAGCATATGCGGGACACCAATTTGGGCATTTTACAATGTTAGGCGACGGTCGAGCGGTGCTACTTGGAGAACAGATAACACCCACAGGTGAGCGATTTGATATCCAGCTTAAGGGTTCAGGAAGAACGCCATACTCCCGCGGCGGCGATGGCCGGGCAGCACTGGGACCGATGCTGCGTGAATATATTATCTCCGAAGCGATGCATGGTTTAGGCATTCCTACCACACGCAGTTTAGCAGTGGTAACATCCGGCGAAGAAATAGCCCGTGAATCTTATTTACCTGGTGCTATTCTGACCCGAGTAGGTGCTAGTCATCTGCGTGTTGGTACCTTTCAGTATGCTGCAAGATGGGGCAACGAGGATGAACTTCGGGAGCTGGCTGACTATGCAATAAAACGCCATTATCCTAAAATTGAAGGTGTTGAGAACCAATATCTCTCGTTTCTTCAGGAAGTGATTAAACGTCAAGCAATGCTGATTGCGAAATGGCAGTTGGTTGGCTTTATTCACGGGGTAATGAATACCGATAACATGACGATTAGTGGAGAAACCATTGACTATGGACCTTGTGCCTTTATGGATACCTATGATCCGGCTACTGTGTTCAGCTCCATTGACAGAGAAGGCCGCTATGCTTATGGGAATCAACCGAATATTGGCGTCTGGAATTTAGCAAGGTTAGCTGAAGCTCTTTTACCGCTCCTGCATGAGGATCAGGAAGAGGCTGTTACACTCGCACAAGATAAGCTCTCCGACTTTACAGGATTATTTGAATCGAATTGGCTCGAGGGAATGAGAGCCAAATTAGGATTATTTAATGAGGAGGAACAAGATAAGCCCCTTATTAAAGACCTGCTAGAAATGATGCAGAAGCACCGTGCTGACTATACGAACACATTTAGAGCTTTAACTTTGGATAAACCAGAGGAAACCATTCTGCAGGGAACAACAGAATTCACACAGTGGCTAGAACGGTGGCAGGCAAGACGAGGCAGGCAGCAGGAATCAAAGGACTCTTCCACTCAATTAATGAGGAACAGTAATCCTGCGGTAATACCTCGGAACCACCGTGTAGAAGAGGCACTGGAAACAGCGAATAATGGAGATTATAGTGTGATGGAGAGGCTTCTTGGGGTCCTATCCAATCCATATGCGTACTCTCCAGATCAAATAGATTACACTATTCTGCCAGCGCCATCACCTCGTCCATATCGAACCTTCTGCGGAACTTGAGAAAGCAAAATTTCAAAGCAAAAGCCTTTCAGCTGAAGGGCTTTTTTTCTTTCTATGGAATCTATCGATTATAAAAAGAGAAACAATCCGTTAAAAACTATTGAAAATATTTCCAGTACCTTTATAGTAGATAATAGATAAATAATAGATTCTACGGGGGTATATAGGTGAAGAAAAAGGTATGGATTTGGATATCAGTCATTGTAGGAATACTTGTCATTGCAAGCACGGGTACATATTTATATGCAAAAACAGGTACAGAAACAGTAGGCGCGGATGAAGGTGTCATGAGTATAAGCGTACAAAAGGTTAGTGAACAAGAATTGGTAGAATCGATTCTGGTTACGGGTAAAATTGTTCCAGAAAGTGAGCAAAAGGTCTTTATAGAACCTGAAAAAGGGGAAATTAGTGAATTTAAAGTAACAGAGAACCAAGCTGTCAAAGCTGGTGATCCACTAGTAGTCTATGATTCTTCAAAAATAGATAGTGAACTTAAAAGAGCTGTCCGTGAGAAAGAATTGCTGCAAAGTAGAGGGAAAACAGAGCAAAATCAAATTGCAGATCTCAATAAGCGAATTGCAGAAGCTAAAAAGAAGGTAGAAACACAAGGTGCAGAAACAGTAGAGGGCGCTGAAGGGCTAGTTTCACAAGAAGATGTAAACCAGCTTTCGAATGAAAAAATCCAACAAGAGATGCAATATGAAAGTACAAAGTCAGAAATTACATCAGCTGAAGACCGAATAAAAGAATTAAATGCACAGAAAAGTGAAATGACGATTGTTAGTAAAATGGATGGGATTATCGTAAAGGTTAATCAAAATGTAGCAAATACAGAAGCAGGAGCAGCAGAACCTGTCGTCCACATTATTTCAAGTCAACCCTATAAAGTAATTGGGTCGATGAGTGAATTCGATACAGTCAAGATTAAGGAAGGACAACCTGTTATAATTCGGCCGAAGGTTTTTAAAGATCGTGAATGGAAGGGTGCAGTTGAATCTGTTTCACAATTCCCAAATGCTGAAGGCGGCGGTGGAGAAGGATTCGAAGGCGGCGGCGGAGCTGGTAATGTAACCATGTATCCTTTTAAGGTTACGATTACGGATGATACTACCGAGTTACGTCAAGGATTCCATGTTTCTTTAGAAATAAAGGCAGGTGATTCCACTAAAAAAGTGGCTATCCCACATCCGGCTCTTATCGATGAAGCAGGAATTAAGATTGTCTATATTTTAAAAGATGGGATGTTAGAAAGACGTGAGGTTCAAACGGGAGTAATGAACGATACCTTCATTGAAGTTACATCTGGAATTACGCCGGGAGAACTTGTGGTCCTTACACCAACGGAAGAAATGCATGATGGAATGGAAGTGACCGCATATGATGAAGTTGAGTGATATAACAAAAGTATACGGTAAGGGTTCATTAGAAGTCCCGGTGCTTCATGGAATTGATTTAACGATAGAAGATGGGGAGTTTGTCGCGATTATGGGTCCATCTGGATCTGGTAAATCTACACTGATGAATATCATTGGCTTTTTAGATTATCCTTCATCAGGTACATATGAATTAAATGGGGAACAAATCGCCTCTGCAAAAGAGAGTATGCTGGCTAAGCTAAGAAATGAACATGTCGGTTTTGTTTTTCAACAATTCTTTATGTTTCCAAGAGACAACGCCATTAAAAATGTCGCCTCCCCACTTGTATATGCTGGTGTTTCTAGGCGGGAAAGAACAGCAAGGGCAAAAAATCTGCTAGAAAAAGTAGGGTTAGGTGACCGGATGAAGCATTTACCTAACCAGTTGTCTGGAGGTCAGAAGCAGCGTGTTGCCATCGCTAGGGCACTCGTTAATAATCCTACTATTCTCTTAGCCGATGAACCGACGGGTGCGCTTGATTCGAATACGAGTGAACAAATAATGAAGCTATTTACACAGCTCAATGAAGAAGGAAAAACGGTTATCATTGTTACCCATGAGGAAGAAATAGCAGCATATGCTAAAAGAATTATTACGATAAAAGATGGGCTGATAACCGAAGACCGGAGGGTGTCTTCATGAATATATGGGATAGTTTTAAAATCGCCCTTTCTTCTATTTGGAACCATAAAATAAGATCTATTCTAACGATGCTCGGCATTATCATTGGTGTAGCTGCTGTTATTATTATTGTTGCAATTGGTCAAGGTACGAAGAAGCAGATGACAGATGAATTGTTTAGTACGGATAAGAATGCGATTGATATTTATTATGAATATATCCCGCCTGAAGGGGAAACTGAAATGTTTTGGGAGGAACCTGAATTAACCTCAGAAGATATCGAGACACTTGCGGAAGTTCCTGGTGTTAAGGCTGTGGTTGCAACAAATCAGGGCTGGGGAATGATGACACATGATGATGAACAGGGTGAAATGCAAATTACCGGTGTCGGTGCGGAATTTTTCTCTGCTAGGGATATTCAGGTAGTAGAAGGACGAGCTTTGTACGCTGCGGATAATGATGGTTTGAATCGAGTGGTGTTGATTGATACGATAGCAAGAGAAAAATTCTTTAAGGAATCCGACAACCCAATCGGGGCGATTATTGACCTCAATGATAATCCATACAAAGTCGTAGGGGTGTATGAATCACCACTTCCTGAGCAATTTCGTAATCCGGATACAGGTGAGATGCTCATGCCGCGTACTGTCATCTCGATGATGTTCGGTAACCGAGAAATTGAGCAATTATCGGTGATTGCTAGTGATGCTGAAAACATTTCTGAAACAGGCAGGCTGGCAGCCGAAACGTTAACAACAGAAAAAGGTCTTGAAAACGGCCAGTATTCGACAAATGACTTTGAAGATTATGAAAGAGAATTAAATACAATGATTTCTTTACTAACACTGCTAATAGGGAGTATCGCAGGTATTTCACTCTTAGTAGGCGGGATTGGTGTCATGAATATAATGCTAGTATCTGTAACAGAAAGAACGAGAGAAATTGGACTTCGGAAAGCGATTGGTGCGACAAGAAGAAAAATCCTCTTACAATTTCTAATCGAGTCCATCACGTTAACTTCATTAGGAGGATTGATTGGAATTGGTCTAGCAGCAGTAGGCAGTATCCTCGTTTCCGAGTTTTCGCCCATTACGGCTTCGGTTAGTCCGTTAATTGTTCTGATAGGTGTTAGTTTTTCAGCCTTAATTGGTATTATCTTTGGATTGCTTCCCGCAAACAAAGCCTCAAAGCTTAGTCCAATTGAGGCATTAAGATACGAGTAACAGAATATAATTTTCCCTCAGATGAAAGTTCTGAGGGATTTTTTCATTTAATTTTCAGTTTAATAGTTATAAAGCCAATGCTTACGTGTATTATTAATATACATACAAAAGTGAACGTGAAGTTGAGGTAATGTTTAATGTTTAAGACGTTATTAATAAATGAGGATACATGCTATGCAATGGCTGAGCAAAAGGCACAGGAGTATTTTCAATCACTTTATCAGCAAGTTAAGCAAAAAAACTATATTCCTACTCTAACTAGAGATATACAATCCTGGAAGCACAACCATATTCATCATCATTCATTATTCTCTTTTTTTTCTCGTGGTAAAAGTAAAGCAGATCCCCGTGATTATCATAATTATATTAAATATCTAGATTACACTGGCAAACTAGACAATTACCTGGATAGGAGCATATCTTATATTTTTATGCGTGATTTGGGTAAAGCGCTGGATTCAAAAGAGACACAGGCTAGAATTAAGAGTGTTGTTAACAGTTTAAAAAACAATCTTACCCAGCCAAAGGAAAATCGTGAAAATAAGAATGAGATTTTCTCTATGGCTTGGTTGTACAGGTGGGCCCAGCAGGAATCTATTGAATCTGCAATTATCTGGATGATAAATAAACTTAGAGTTGTATCCAACCACCTTCCAGTGGGGATGGACGCTAATCATGCCCAGCGTAAGCTTATTAAAATTATAGCTGGAGTCGTGATGCATGAGATTGAAGAGATGGGCGATAAAATTCCCTCTGAAGAACGGGCGCGCAGACTAGATAGAGCCATTAGGATAGGCTATGCCTATGGTTTGACCTATCCCTTTATTGATGACCTTCTCGATTCAAAAGTCTTATCCGAGAAAGAGAAAAAACAATACTCTAACTTGATTCGAACCACCCTTACCACTGGAGCAGTACCGAAATTGGGCGGTGAGTGGGAAGATAAGAACATAGCTTTGATTACGTTCATTCATTCGGAGCTTCGAGAGGGATTTGAATATATTAAGGCACAACAGCAGCCAGAAACTATAAAATCATTCTTTGAACAATCATATGTATTTTTTCATTCGCAGGAAGTGGACCGTGAAAAGGATTTGTCGAATGGAAGTTATACGAATGAAGAGCTTTATATTCCGGTTATTCTCAAATCCTCTTCATCACGATTGATCGTTCGCTCCGTTATTAATGCTGCTGAAGATGAGGGATTCGACAATCGAACCTTCTTTTATGGCATTTACAACCAGCTGGCAGATGACTTTGCTGATATGTTTGATGATTTGCAGAATGGTGCCGTAACACCCTATACCTATTATCTGAAATATCACGACAAAAGGGATGATCTTATTAATCCTTTTGAATTATATTGGAGTGTCATTTCCAATTTAATTCATAGTGTCTATCACTCGGATAAAAAGGCATGTGAAGTCATTTTAGATCGTGCGATAAACGGGTTAAAGAGATATAAAGAACGAATGGGCGTAAAAAAATACAATGAAGTGATGGAACTTTTTTCTTCAGGAAATCCAAATTTCAATACCATCATTCAAAAGATGGCAGCTAAAGCAGACAACGTTGATTTCTTCGATAAACTCCTGCGTGACCATATGATAACCAACCTGAAAAATGAACGAAAAGAGCAAGAAGAATTCTCAGATTTAATCGAAAATGTACGTAACCAGATCAATCATCTTTTACCAATTCCTAAAGAGGATACATTGAATGGTCCAATCGTTGAGGCGGCCAACTATAGCCTAGAGGGTGATGGAAAGCGATTAAGGCCTATCATTACTTGGATTATGGGGATTGAGGAATATGGATTAGATCAGTCGGCAATTGTACCACTTATAAAATCATTAGAATACATGCATACTGCTTCACTGATTTTTGATGATCTGCCTTCACAGGATAATGCAGCCATTCGCAGGGGACGGCCAACGCTGCATATGGTGTACGATAGTGCTATTGCAGAATTAACAGGTCTCTATCTAACGCAGAAGGCAATAGAGGAACAAGCATCACTCGAACAGTTCAATTCGAAGACCGTGCTAAGCTTGGTTAAATATTCTTCTAGATTGACTGAAGAAATGTGTAAAGGGCAGGCAATGGATTTGAAATCCAAAGGGAAAGTGTTAACCTTAGAAGACTTAAATACTATGTGCTTCTATAAAACTGGACTTGGTTTCGAAGCGTCCCTAATCATGCCTGCCATTCTTGCGGAAGCTAAACCATCCGAGATTGATGCTTTAAAAAAGTTCGCTTATCATGTCGGCATTGCCTTTCAAATAAAGGATGACTTGCTGGATGTGGAGGGTGATTTGGACAAACTGGGAAAACCCGTTGGAAAAGACGAGGAGAACAATAATTCGACCTTTGTATCAATCTTAGATATTGATGGTGCCAAAAAAGCGATGTGGGAACACTATTGTGATGCCCTAGAAACGTTGCAAGAGATTCCACGCAACACCGCTTTTCTAAAGCATTTACTAAATTATATAGTTCACCGTGATCATTAAACGTAAAAAAAGGTCCAAAAGCAAGGTAATAACCTAACAGTTGTTGCCTTTTTTTTATTAAAAAAGCTGTGTTAAAGCAAAGAAAAAATTTTGGCACCTG
>NZ_NPDD01000111.1 GCF_002272245.1 Bacillus sp. 7884-1
GATTATTCGAAGAAGCATTCCTTAGTGGAGCACAAATCAACAGCCCGATTAAACACAGTATTTTATTTGAAATGCTGTGTTTAACTTCTTACTTATACAACAATAAAAATAAAGTAACAATTGAATAAAATTAATGAATATTTTCACTTTTTGTAATACAATAAATTCTTGCGAGGAGGATTATTATGAATTTATTAAAAACTACAGTAGAGCATTTTAAACCATATTGGAGAAAGCTTTCGCTTGCCCTACTTTTTTCCTTAGTAGGTGGAGCATTTACGATTTTGCCCCCTATCCTAGCAGGAAAACTAGTGGATGAGGTAATAGGCGATAGAGAAATAAACTTCTTACTTTTGGTTGTCGGTGGAGTTCTCGTTGCCTATTTAGGGAAGTCACTATTTGAGACACTGCAGGAGTATGTGCAAGTGAAAATCGGCTTTTATGTGATTACTGATATGCAGATTCGAGCTTTCAAAAAGTTGCACCGTACACCAATGTCCTTTTTTACAACCACACCAAGAGGTGATATGTTATATCGTCTAACTCATGATGTGGAGTCTATTCAAAACTTAAATAATACGGTCGTGCCCCGTATTTTGCAACAGGTTATTGGCGCGATTGCCGCATTTTCCGCGGTATTTGTTTTGTACTGGCCAGCAGCCATCGTGATGTTTGTCGTTTTTGCCATTTATATTTTTCCTTCGTTTAAATTAGGAAAAGTCATGAGAAAAATGAGTGCCACCCAGAGAGATATGAGTGCAGATATGTATCAACATTTACAGGAAAGTATTGAAAGTATTAGATTAGTCAGGACCTTTCAGACACAAAGTGCTGAGGTAGAAACACAGCAAAAGAAATTGTTAGATTGGAAAAACTTTTCCATTCGCGCAGCGTTGATTGGAAAAGTCAACTGGCGCTTAGGAAACTTGTTCAATATTGCAACTCCTGGTGTTGTGATGTTAATTGGTGGATTTTCGATTTGGGAAGGGAATATAACCATTGGAACCCTCGTTGCTTGTCTTAGTTTTATACCAATCATGTTTCTACCTGTCCGCTCATTAGCTGAAAATGCGCTAACCATCCAACAGGCGATACCGGCTTTACAGAGAATCTATGAATATTTCGATTTACCCGAAGAGCATGAGGAGACCCTTCCGTCATTCGGAACAGTAGAAGGAAGGATCGACTTAGAAAATATCTGGTTTACTTACCCTAAAAGTGATAAAAAAATCCTAAAAGGAGTTTCGCTCTCCATGGAACAAGGGAATCACATTGGAATTGTTGGTACAAGCGGCGGCGGAAAGAGTACACTCATTCAAATTCTACTAGGATTATATGAACCTGATGAAGGGTCAGTTCTAATAGATGGAAAGAACCTATTCTCTTACAATCGAAATAGCTTTAGACAGCAGGTAGGAGTTGTTTCTCAAGAAACCTTTCTATTAAACAGCACGCTTCGCAATAATCTTTTGTATGGAAAGAAGGAAGCAACCCAAGAAGAATTGGATAAAGCGGTAGAAGCTGCTGGATTAAAGGATTTAATAGAATCCCTGGAAGATAAGTATGAAACGGTGGTGGGTGAACGCGGCTTGAAGCTCTCCGGTGGACAGCGACAACGTGTAGCACTCGCAAGAGCTATATTACGCCAACCACCTGTTTTAATTTTTGATGAAGCGACCTCATCCTTAGATGGGGAAACAGAGGAAAAGGTTCAAGAGTCACTTGAACAACTAATTCCAGGAAGAACCACCATTACTATTGCCCATCGATTAGTTACAGTCAGGAACGCGGATAAAATCCTCCTCTTAGACCAGGGGATGGTGGCAGAACAAGGGACACATGAAGAACTGCTTGCATTAAGAGGGCAGTATTACGAATTATACAAAGCTCAATATAGTGAATTAGAAAAGGAGATGATTGGATGAATGCAAGCACCGTCTCCCAACCAAAAAAGAATCGTGATGGCCGCAGAGTTCTAGCTTTTTTAAGACCTTATAAAAAATGGGTCATTGCGGATTCGGTTGTTATTGCGATTAGCCAGGTTTTTTCAGCATTAATTCCAACGCTGGCACTTAGCTGGTTAATTGATACGATTATTCCGAATGAAAACCACTCCTGGCTGTGGGGGTTAATGTGGTTATTACTCTTTTCCGCCATCTTTGATTTAGTCATGATGGTGATTGATGAATATTTTTGCCACCAGACAGCCAAGACGGTAACCAACTGGCAAAAGCTGCGCCTATTTAGTCATTTACAGGTGCTTCCATATTCCTTTTATCATAACAATTCATCAGGGGAACTTCTGGCAAGAGTTTCGGATGACCCAGATACACTTCACAATTTCCTTGCATGGGAAGGTTCGACCTTCATGGCAAGCGTTCAGGGGGTTATCATTTATAGTCTGGTGCTGCTTTGGATTCATCCTTATTTAATGATTACCAGTGTGGTTCTAGGTATTATCTTTTATTGGACCTCCAATTATGTAGGAATCAGAACTAGAGCTGCCTCCGCGGATGCAAGACAGGAGGCATCCCGATATCTTGAAAGACTAAGAGAATCGGTAACGGGCATCCATTTATCACGTGTTATGGGTGTTTCTGAGAATGAGGTAGATAGTGTTGTTGCCATCAGGAACTCCTTCGTTAAGCACTCGATTAAGGAACTAAAGGCAAGAATGCAATCGGTAGTGGTCATTGCCAGCTATAATGGGTTTGCCTTAGGAGTTGTCTACTTAATTAGTACTTTACTAATTTGGAACGACAATTTAACAAGTGGACAAATGCTTACTGCAGGCGGATTAGTCACGATTGCAGCCAACGAAATGCAAAGACTGCTGCGTAACTGGCTATCTGTCAGAAGAACTGGACCAGCGCTAGATCGTTCAGATATTCTCCTTTCGAACCAGCCAGCAGAAGCTGAAATAAAGGAAGGCATTCGAGGGGAAAGGGCAAGCGGAAGTATCAGACTGAAAGAGGTAACGTTTGCCTACCCTGAAAAAGAAGAAAATGTCTTATCAGGTGTTACGTTTGATATTCAAGCGGGTGAAAAGGTGGCCTTGGTTGGACCGAGTGGTTCAGGAAAATCTACTATCGTTGACTTACTGTTTAGATTATATGAAACGAAAAAGGGTCAGATTGAAGTGGATGGCAGAAACATTACCGAATGGGATACAGCATGGCTGCGGTCCCAAATAGCGATTGTAACGCAGGATGTTCAATTACGAAGCGGTTCATTGGCGGATAATCTAAGAATCGGAAAGGCAGATGCTACTGATGAGGAATTACTAAAAGCCTTACAGGATAGCGGTCTGGAAGAACTGGTCGAAAGCCTGCCAGAGGGTTTGAATACTAAGGTCGGAGAACGAGGAAGCCTTCTTTCTGGAGGACAGAAGCAGCGATTATCTCTGGCAAGGGCAATCATTAAAGACGCACCAATCCTAATTCTTGATGAAGCAAGTTCAGCTCTCGATCCGATTACTGAAACGAAAATCAATGAATCCGTTTTGAAAACCGGTAAGAAACAAACTATCCTCATTATCTCTCACCGTCTTTCTACCGTTCTCTCAGCAGATAAGATTATTGTTCTTGAAAATGGAGCAATTGTCGAACAGGGGGGACACGCGGATTTGCTGGGTAATAACAATGGTGTCTATGCAAGATTGTTTGGAAGAGAAGCAGAAATTGGGGAAGAAACCATCAGCCATTCAATATAATAAAGTCATATAAAAGAGTCTTTTGTTCCGTAGAAAGACTCTTTTTTTTTTATTTGGGATATTTGGTAAAATTACCCCGAATTTTTATCAGCATAGCTATGGTAATATCTTAGATAGGGTATTTAGAAAGAGAAGGGGTGGAAAAATGAAGAAGCATAAAATAGAATCCATTCTTGAAAAAGAATTAGTGATTGCGCTTGGCTGTACGGAGCCCGTTGCGATTGCATTGGCCGCAGCAACGGCAAAAAGCTATGCCAAAGGGCAAATAGAGGAGATAGTTTTAAAAGCGAGTGGAAATATAATAAAAAATGCAAAATCCGTCGGAATTCCAGGAATGACTTCTAGTGGTCTAGATTTCGCTGCTGCACTTGGAGCTGCAGCGGGAGATCCAATGAAACAACTGGAATTATTAGATGGACTTACTTTTGAAGATGAGCTGTCAGCGTTAAAACTAATAGAAGAAGGAAAAGTATCCTCCGGTCAAGCTGACACACCCAAAAGACTTTATATTGAAGTGAGTTTGAAAACCAATCAGCAAACTTCTAGAGTGGTTATTTCTGATAATCATAGTAATATCACATTAATTGAGGTTGATGGTCAGATTGTGTACACAGGTGGATGCGAAAATATTGATATCCAATCAGATGAAGAAGAATTAGTAACACTCACGATTGATGAAATTGTTGAATGGGTTCAAACGGTTGAGATAAGCTCCTTATCTGTTGTAAAAAAGAGCATTGAATTAAATAGAGCGATTGGAAAAGAAGGACTTTCTGGAGATTTTGGGTTAAATGTAGGGAAGACGATAAAAGAAAATGTGAAAAAAGGAATTCTATCAGATGACATCGCCACTGCGGCAATGTCACTAGCTGCCGCTGGATCAGATGCGAGAATGGCAGGTTCAACACTACCGGTAATGGCGAACACCGGTAGTGGGAATCAAGGAATTGCCGTAACCCTTCCCGTTGTGGCAGTCGCAGAGAAACTACAGGTTTCAGAGGAAGAAATGATTCGAGCAGTTGCACTTAGCCATCTTATTACCATTCATATCAAATCGAAATTTGGGCGGCTTTCAGCACTATGCGGCGTAACTGCAGCAGGAATGGGTGCAAGTGGGGCAATGGTATATTTACTTGGAGGTCACTTGCAGCAAATTAAAGCAGCGATTCAAAACACCATCGGTAATGTTTCTGGAATGATTTGTGATGGTGCCAAGGCTGGCTGCGCAATGAAAGTATCCACATGTTCGAATGTTGCAGTTCAATCAGCTTTATTGGCACTCAACAATCAAGAAATTAAATCCACTGACGGATTTATTCACGATGACGTGGAAAAAAGTATTGAAAGCTTTTGTAAGCTTGGAAATGAAGGAACCAGGCATACGGACGAACTAATTTTAAAATTAATGATGGAAAAGTAATCCTTATATTTTTGGAATATGTGCAGATACTATTTCGAAATACTTAAGGAGGTGCACATATGCCAAACGCTAAACAATACGTTGACCAGAGTATGTCATCGGTACAAAGTACGGTTGATACATTACAGCAGGCACTAAGTAACGCTGAAAAACCAGATAACAAAAATAAGATTCAACAAGCAATAAATTCCCTTCAGTCTGTGCAGGAACAATTATCATAATATCAAGATTAAAAAGAACAATGCCTGACATTCGGATGTCAGGCATTCTTTTTATACTAGTATTTGGGCTTCATCCATAATTTTGATAAATCTACATACCCAAAATGCTTAATTTCGACGTTCATCAAATTAATGGAAAACGGTATTTGCCGCTTAGAATAATAGAGTGGAATGCAAAGGGAATTTTCAATTAAATACTTTTCTATTTTCAAATGCTGACCAATCCATTGCTCAAAGGGTAATTCATCATAGGCTTGAATAAATTTCTGTAGATATGGATCACTTTGTGTTAATTTTCGAAGTGGGGAAAGGTTATTTTTTATAAAATTAAAATAAGAAAAGCTTTGGTTCACCTCAAAAATTTCTCCATGAATAAATAAATCTGCCTCTGCTTTTAGATGATCATGATACAGGGCATCATGAAACGATACTTCTTCTATCTCTGTATATATTCCACCATGTTCGAGGATGGATTTTAACCAAAAGGATACATTCTTTGCATATCCTGTGTACTTCATTCTTAATGGCTTTGAAAGTGAGGGCTTTGCTATTTTTGTCATCGAATAAGGCTTTGAATAACCAATTAAACATCCAAAGTTGTTTTCTGAAATACGTGAATCTATTGTAGAAATTAGTGAGCGATTTTCGTCTATCAACATATGGATGTAATCTCGTACTTCTTTTCTAGCGATATCCGATTGGCGATATGAATTCATCACCACAATACCGAATCCAGAATCACTTTCAACTTCGAACGTGCCTACCTCTCTTGATTCATGAGCACCATAATAAACATTTCCAAACTCTTTAGAAACTTGAATGAATTCAACTGTATCCAATAGGGGACGTTCCCCATAATAATGTTTAAAAGCATGTAATACGGTTTTTTCTTCAGGATTCCCCCCCATATAGAAACTCCCCGTTCCGATGACCTGACCGTTGGATTCTTTATAAATACTAGCAGTCATCAAACTAAGCAGCGGTAAAATATACGTACAGCCATTTGGAAATTCAAGCTCAACAACGAGTGAAGCGGGTGAAGTTATTTTTGTAATGGGTTTCCAAAGTTCAGCATATATCACATCTTGCTTCATTCGAATAAAGGATTGGACGACGTCCTCTGCTTTTAGAATGGAACCATCATGAAAGGCTACATCTTTTCTTAAGTACAATGTCAACTTGGTTTTCGTTAATTCCCAGCTATGGGCAAGCTCAGGTGTTATTGTATTATCTTCCTCCAATGCTGCCACTCGGTTATATATGTTTGCTACTAGATTTGCGCTATGTACATCTGCAGCCTTTAGTGGATGATACGTTAAGAAACGGTAAAATCGAGGAATAATGAGTCGGTCCTGCCCCTCTTGATGAAACCCAAATTTGGATTGAAATTTAGTCATCAATCGCTGTTTTGTTTCAGTCGACCAGTTAAACAATAACAATTTACTTACTTGTTCAATCGAATAACTCTCCAATTTGGATATGAAGTGTATTTCATACGCAGATTCTACATCCTTCTTCCATTGCAATTTCGAATCGTTTCCTCTTCCTCGGCCAGCCTGAAACGTTAGCCAGCCTTCTTCTTGCCATTGGCTCAGTTTGCGACGGGTCTGCTTTGCGCTTAGATTTAGAATCTCAGCCAGCTCCTGTACTTTGACTTCTCCAGTAGAGGTTGAATTCCAAATTGTTAATAAATAATGGTCCATATTCTCATTCCTTTAAAAGTAGACATTTTTTTGAAAATTGGTCATTTTTAAATTGTTACGTCTAGTTTACTATAAAGAGTATGAAAGGTGTTGGTAAATATGGCATGGAAAGACTATCCCCAAAACATTAAAGTAAGACTTATAACCTCGTTTTTTAACCGGGCGATTGCCAGCTCTGTAATGCCGTTCATGGCGCTCTTCTTTGCACAGCATAAGGGTGCGGTTTGGGCAGGTATTTTCTTAGCAATCACGGTCATAATAGGCTTTTTTATTAACTTTATCGGCGGCTATATTTCAGACCGCTTCCCACGAAAAAAAATAATCATCTTATCGTCAATGTCCAGTGCGCTAATGTTTGCACTAATGACGGTAAGCTTATTGCCAGACGAAAAATGGATTGTATTATTTGCAATCAGTTATGTAATTTTCACGATTACCAGCAGTCTTGGTCGTCCTGCCGTGCACGCGATAATCATTGACTCGACAACACCAGAAAATCGAAAGAGTGTTTATGCCCTCGATTATTGGCTTGTTAATTTAGCAATGGCTATCGGGGCTGCATTAGGCGGACTTTTATATGTGAATCATCAATTAGAACTTTTTATCACATTAACGATCGTGTCAACTAGCTTACCGATTGCCTATGGCATCTGGTTACAAGATACACGTGTTAAGCTGCTTGAGAAAAAACATGAAAACATTTTTGTGGATCTCTTCCAGAACTACAAAGTTGCTTTTCAGGATAAACCATTTGTAATGGCTGTTGCAGGGTCGATGTTTATTTTTGCAGCAGAATTTTCTTTAAATAGTTACATAGGTGTTCGATTAGCGGAAGAGTTTAAGACTGTATTTGTGGGTGAATTTGAAGTTGCTGGTGTTAGGATGCTTAGTTTCCTAAATATCGAAAATATGCTGATGGTAGTTGTACTAACGTTTTTGGTTACGAAAATAACGGATAAATTTTCAAAAAGAAAGATGCTGCTGCTGGGGTTGTTATTTTATAGCGTCGGCTATACGGTTGTTACGTCTGCAAATCTGTGGTATATCCTTGTATTATTTAATGGCCTGGCAACGATTGGTGAGCTCGTTTATTCTCCAATAATGAATGCAGAAAAGGCAAATATGATGCCAGAAGATAAACGGGGTTCTTACTCTGCTTTTTCTAATTTAGGTTTTAACGGTGCGGATTTAATCGCTCGTGGTGCAATCATATTGGGTGCATTTTTAGTGCCTACGATGATGTCCGTTTTCCTTGGAATGATATTAATGGCAGGGACATTCCTGCTCTATAGTGGACTTTTTGTGGTAAATAAAATTAGAGTTCAAAAAAATATGTCAACGTAATCTAGGGGGATTTTGGATGCAAACAGTCGAGATAAGAAGACCTAGAATGGAAGACATAGAGGAACTGAATCAATTTTTTAGAATCGTCATTACTGATACCTTCCGAAGAGAAGGTCTAGCGGGATTAATTGAGGATATCGAAGCTGAGATTGATAGTAAGAATAATTATTTGCAATTGGATTTGGATAGCAAGGGTGATCAAAGGTATTTTTTAATAGCTTTGGCTGGAAACAAAATTATCGGAACAATAGAATATGGTCCTGCCAGTGAACTGATAAAAAACTGTACCAATGGAAAACTGGGGAATCTTGTTGAAGTAGGAACGGTATTTGTACTTCCTGAATATCAAAGACAGGGAGTAGGAAATAGATTGCTGGGAGAAATGCTGCAAACCTTAAAGGGGTGTGGAATGGTAGATTTCTGTCTCGACAGCGGCTACAAAAATGCTCAAGCCATCTGGAAGAAGAAATTTGGCGAACCTAATTATTTACTAAAGGATTATTGGGGTCAAGGGCAGGACCATATGATTTGGAAAATATCAACGAGTGGAGTCTATTCTTAAAGGAATAGGCTCCTTTTTATTATTATTTTTCTAACTATTGTATTCGATAATATTATAGTGTTATAATGTGGTAGTACGATAATATGGTAACGTACTAAAGTGAAATTAATTTAAATAAAAGGGGCACATACAAATGAAAAAATTAGCAACTATGATTCTTATATTAACTGCAATACTAGTCATTTTTACTGGATGCTCAAAATCATCAAGTAAAGAGGAAGATAAGCTTGTCATCGGAATTGATGATAAATTTGCGCCAATGGGGTTCCGTGATGAGGATAATAATATTGTAGGTTTTGATATTGATTACGCTAAAGCAGCAGCAGAAAAAATGGGAACGGAAGTTACATTCCAGCCAATTGACTGGAAAACAAAAGAAGCTGAGCTTAGTAGCGGACGGATTGACCTAATTTGGAACGGATACACGATTACCGATGAACGTAAAGAAAAGGTCCTTTTCACAAAACCATATTTAAAAAATGCACAGGTAATCGTTACTCTTACAGATTCAAAGGTTACTAAACTAGATGATTTAGAAGGAAAAGTAGTTGGACTGCAGTCACTTTCTTCCGCTTCAGACGCCCTAAACGCTTCACCAGTAAAAGAGAAAGTTAAGACCGTGACGGAGTTTGCTGATAATGTACAGGCTTTAACAGACTTAAAGAGCGGACGTTTGGATGCTGTAGTGATTGATGAAGTTGTTATCAACTATTATATGGCCCAAGAGGAAAAAACATTTAAGGTGCTTGAAGAGTCGCTTGCTCCTGAAGAATATGGTATTGGTGTTAAAAAAGGAAATGAGGCATTACTTGAAAAGCTCCAAAAGGCACTCGATGAGATGAATGAGGACGGTACGGCTGCTAGCATTTCTGAAACGTGGTTTGGAGAAGATAAAGTATTAAAGTAATATGAAAATAAGGTAAAACAGGATTTCCTAATGGGAACCCTGTTTTGTTTTTGGAGGAGTTACTATGTCATTTGAATATTTCACATCGATTCTTGTGCCTATGCTTGAAGGGGCACAGATGACGATTCTTTTGTTTTTCATTGCTATTATTATTTCTATTCCGCTCGGTTTCTTACTTACATTAGCTGTAAAAAGCAGCTTAAAGCCTGTATCATTACTTGCTCAGGGCTATATTTACGTGATGAGGGGTACACCGCTATTACTACAATTGTTATTGATTTGTTTCGGCCTGCCGATGCTGCCAGTGGTTGGAGAATATTTAGTGTTAGATCGGTTTGTCGCAGCTTGTTTAGGGTTTGTATTAAACTATGCAGCCTATTTTGCTGAAATTTTCCGCGGCGGCCTTCTGGCCATTGATAAAGGACAATATGAGGCATCAAAGGTTCTTGGTTTAAGTAAATGGCAGACAACAACAAGAATCATTTTACCGCAGATGTTTCGGGTTACCCTTCCAGCGATTGCGAATGAATCCGTGACACTCGTTAAAGACACAGCCCTGCTCTATGCAGTTGCCGTACCGGAGCTGCTTCACTATGCTCAGACAGCTGTAAACCGCGACTTTACCATTGTCCCATTTTTCGTTGCTGGCTTAATTTATCTCATTATGACGCTGTTTTTAACTTTTATATTTAAAGGAATTGAACGAAGATACAAATTTGAATAAGAAGGATTGGTAAATGTGGCTATCATTGAAGTATCCAACCTGAAAAAGTTATTTGGCAAGGTGGATGTACTAAAGCAAATAACCTTTGACGTTAACAAAAATGATGTTGTAGCGATTATCGGTCCATCTGGGTCGGGAAAAAGCACGCTGCTTCGGAGTTTAGTTCACTTGGAGGAAATAAATGCAGGAAGCATTACGATTTCGGGTGAAGCTTTTGTTAAGGACGGAGTCTACGCAAAACCGCAGGAAATCAAAAATATTACCTCTAAAATGGGTATGGTTTTCCAACATTTTAATTTATTCCCGCATCTGACGGTTAAGGAGAATCTAGAACTGCCTCCTAAATTGGTAAAGAACGAGCCCGTTGCATCTATTCAACAAAGAAGTACGGAGCTATTAAGGAAAATTGGTTTGACAGAAAGAGCGGATGCCTATCCAGCCAGCCTTTCAGGCGGTCAAAAACAAAGGGTGGCGATTGCGAGAGCACTGATGATGAATCCTGAAATCCTTTTATTTGACGAACCTACTTCAGCGTTGGACCCAGAATTGACGGGTGAGGTTCTTGAGGTCATAAAGGCATTAGCACAAGAGCAGATGACAATGATTGTTGTGACACATGAAATGGGCTTTGCCAGGGAAGTGGCAAACCGGGTGATTTTCATGGATAACGGCGAAATTATAGAAACAGGGCACCCTTCTAAAGTGTTTACAAATCCTCAGAATGAACGGACAAAGGCATTCTTAAGCAGAACCTTAAAATAATTAAAACGCAAAAAGGATACAGCTATTTAAAGGCTGTATCCCTTTTTTGTGTGAAAATTTAACTGCCATATTCTCCACTGTCATGGCTTATCTGCCAGTGAATTCCGAATTTATCTGTTATCTGGCCATAGAGTTTAGCCCAGAAGGTTTCTTGAAGTTCCATTGTAACAGTGCCGCCTTCTTTTAGTTGATCATACCAAGATTGGATATCATCCAAATTTTTACTTACTAACGCCAATGTCACGTTGTTGCCTTCGATAAATGGTGATCCAGGGAAATTGTCAGAGAACATAACAGTACTTCCATCGATGTTCAGTCGAGTGTGCATGATTAAATTTTTTGCTTCCTCTGGCATAGGGTAATCAGGATGTTGCGGTTGTTCACCAAAGGTCATAATTTGCGGTGCTTCCGTTTTAAAAACTTTCGCATAGAATTCTACTGCTTCACGGGTATTACCATTAAAAACAAGATAAACATTTACTGGCATTTTCTTCACTCCTCTTAATTGGCTATGTACAAATTCCATTCTACCCGATTAATTCGATATTAGACTGTTTAAATCCTTTTTTATAACAAAGGATTTAAACTAAAATAGTCCAACGCTTGATTGATATCATAAAAATCATATATTTTTTTCTCGAGACAGAACTGGATGACTAAATCAAAGGTATCACTGTCAGATAAAGAATAACCAGCGGAACTTAATAATTTATCTGTTTCTTTTTTTGTTAGTTGGAGTGCCAGCGCTAGAGCGATAACTGTTTTCTTTCCAGGCTTGTATTCGGAATTCGAGCGTATTTTTGAAAAATGCCTGCGGTCGATTCCGGCACGTTTATAAATATCTGAGTCACTGGCGCCTTTTTTATCAATATAACGGAACAATGTCTGGTTAAAGGTGGGCTGGCGTTTAATCTTAATGAAGTCCTCGATTTCAATATTTTGGAGCTCTTCTGATTTTTGAAAGCTCAGTGATTCAAAGGTTTGAAGAATTTGGAGTTTCAAATGCCTTTCTATGTATGACTGTAATTCTAGTAATAGCTCTTTATCTAACATAACTACCTCCGAATAAGTCGCCCGCCAAGCGACCAAATAATGGATGAACTCACCTATTATTATAATATAAACGCAATTGAAAGGATGATAGATATGAACAGAAACCTAACAGAAATTATTTTTCTCCTCGACCGAAGCGGTTCTATGGGAGGACTTGAAAGTGACACGATTGGCGGGTTTAATGCTTTTATTGAAAATCAGAGAAAATTAGAAGGTAAAACATTGGTCACAGGAGTTCTATTTGACGATAAATATGAGGTCCTATGGAATGGTGCTGAGGCAGAAAAAGTTAAGCTGACAGCGGAAGAATATTATGTAAGAGGGTGTACAGCTCTGCTTGATGCGGTAGGAAAAACGATTCTAGATGTTGGTTATCGATTATCAAAAACAAATGAGGACGATCGACCTGGTAAGGTTATTTTTGTAATCACAACTGATGGTTTTGAAAATGCCAGCAGGGAATTCACCTACAAAAAAGTGAAAGAGTTAATTAAGCATCAGCAGGAGAAATATAATTGGGAATTTATCTTCTTGGGAGCAAACATTGATGCCGAGAAAGAAGCAGATAGTCTTGGAATTAATATCGAGAATGCATATAGCTTTGAAGCTTCTGAAGAGGGAGTCGAATGTATGTATAAGATGGTAAGCGAAGCAGTTATAGAAAAAAGAAGTGTTTAGTTAAAACTATATCAACAAGTCTTTCTGAAATTTGTATTCAGTATTATTTTTTGGAATAATAATGGAGTTAGCAGGATTTTTTAGAAAGAAGGTATGATTAGTGCCCTATAGAGTGAAAGATACAATGATTTCGGAGACGGAAATAAAACAAAGAGTGAAAGAATTAGCAGAGGAAATTGAAAGAGATTTTAACAATGAGCCAATCATGTTAATCGTTGTACTTAAAGGATCCTTTGTATTCGCAGCAGATTTGATTCGTGAGATGAAGGGAAATATAAACGTCGATTTCATTTCGGTTTCAAGTTATAGTGACCAAACAGAAACAACTGGAAAAGTAAAACTATTAAAGGATCTTGATGAGGATATCACGAATAAAAATGTTGTGGTGGTTGAAGATATCATAGACAGCGGATTAACCTTGCATTTTTTGAGAGACCATTTGAATATGCATAAACCGAAACAGATAAAAATTTGCACACTTTTAGACAAGCCTGAAAGAAGAAGAGTGGAATTACCAGTGGATTACGTTGGATTTGTGATTCCAGATGAATTTATCGTCGGTTATGGAATCGATTACGCACAAAAGTATAGAAATTTACCTTATATTGCGACCGTGGAAGAGTATTAGTTTTCTCACCTTAGAGGAGGTTGTATGCTTTGACTGCAAATATTTTTAAAGGGAAAAATGAAGATGAAAAAAATAATCTAGAAGAAATTCTTGAACATTCGATTGAGGTAGAAGAAGATTTAATGAGGACCTATCTAATAGCGGCTGAGCGGATTCACGACGATGATGAATTAAAAGATCGGTTTGAAAACTTTGCTGAGGGAAATGCCAAAAGGACCAAACAACTTATCGATGAATTGAATGAAAATAAAGAGAAGTAACTCCAAAGCTGTGTGGATCCAATAAATCCTCGCAGCTTTTCATATTTCGAATAGGTTGTGATGCATACTAAATAGGAAAGGAGTGTGTTCAAAATGAAAAAAGGATATATGATTATAGGAATAATTGTTGCTGCAATTGTTTTACTTGGTGTTATGTTAATGTCGAGTTATAACAACTTTGTTACCCTTGAAGAAAATGTAGACCAATCATATGCGCAGATTGAAAATCAGCTTCAAAGAAGGCTGGATTTAATACCAAATCTTGTGAATACCGTGAAGGGCTATGCATCTCATGAAAAAGAAGTGATTGCATCGATTTCGGATGCACGTGCAAGATTAGCAGGAGCGAATACAGTGGAAGAAGAAGCAACAGCAAATGCTGAATTAACCGGAGCATTAAGCCGATTGCTCGTAGTAGTTGAAAACTATCCGAATCTAAAGGCAGATCAGCAGTTTACGCAATTAATGGATGAGCTGTCTGGAACTGAAAACAGAATTTCAGTTGCGCGAAAAGATTACAATGATCAGGTTGCAGTATATAACAAAAAAATAAAACGATTTCCTGGTGCACTTATAGCAGGGATGACGGGTTTTAATGAAAAGGAATATTTCACAGCTGATCCTAAAGCGGCAGAAGCCCCTGAAGTAGACTTTGGAGGCAATGGGGAATGAAACCGAAATTGGTCTTCAGCCTTCTTTTTTTACTATTCTTCCTATTTCAAGGTGGAGCATATGCTAAGGATATCAAAATGCCAGCTCCGATTGGCGATATTTATGTCCAAGATTTTGCTAAGGTACTAACTCAAACCGAAGTAGCGGAAATTAGAAATTTAGGAAAAACAGTAGAAGATCAAACAACAGCACAAATTTCTGTGTTAACGGTGGATACCATTGGAGAAAACACGATTGAGGAATATGCAAATGAAGCCTTCAGACAATATGGGATTGGAAATGAAAAAGAAAACAATGGAGTATTGCTGGTTATTGCCGTCACTGATCGTTTAATTCGTATCGAAGTTGGCTATGGTCTTGAGGGACGAATCCCTGATGGAAAAGCAGGGCGAATTCTTGATGAACATGCCATTCCTTACCTTCAAAATGATCAACCAAACAAAGCGATTCTAGAAACTTTTAAGACACTGGCGAATGAAGTTTTAGCCGAATATGGTCAAGAAGGGGGACTGCAGGCACCCCAAAGGCAAGCACAACAGACTACTGCTGATGAAGGATTAGGAATCCCCTCTTGGCTGCTCATCATTATTATCGTCGTTGTAGTGTTTCTTGATTTTAAGTTTTTTGGAGGGACACTCACCTATCTTCTGCTTTCTATCATCTCGCGTGGAAGAGGCGGTGGCGGCTCAAGAGGGGGCGGCGGGGGTTCTTCTGGAGGCGGCGGTGCAGGACGAGGATGGTAAGTGTTAATCTAAAAAGTGATTCATATCATGCAAAAGGATTTGATGTATGATTTAATAGTAGGGAAGGAATTATGTCTGGAGGTTTAGTGAAAAATGAGTAAAAATGAAATATTTTCTTTTCAGAAGGCTGGGAAAGAACTTTTAATAGATGAACGAAATTCCTCTAGCTTAATCTCTGACCTAAAATCACTTTTTAAAGCAGGTGTGTTAATTGCAAATGTACTGCCTGTTTTTACCGGTTTCTGGTTAGCATTACATTTTACTAATCATTCATTTAGTGATTATTGGGAAGTATTTTTACTAACGATTGTTGGCAGTACAATGGTTATGGCAGGAGCTCTCGTTCTTAATAATTGGTATGATGTTGATATTGATACTATTATGGATAGAACGAAAAATAGACCAACGGTAACGGGAAATATCCCATTAAACGTTGTTTTAACAATGGGAATTGTTTTGACTATACTGGGTTTAATCCTGTTACTCTTTACTACAATGGAAGCGGCCATTTATGCATTCGTAGGATGGTTCACTTATGTGATTTTGTACACGATGTGGTCAAAGCGAAGATATACCCTTAATACGGTAATCGGGAGTGTGTCAGGAGCTGTTACCCCATTAATCGGTTGGGCAGCCATTGAATCTAGCAATCATATTGTTCCAATTATATTGTTTCTGATCTTATTTATCTTTCAAATGCCACATACCTTTGCGATTGCGATGAAGAAATGTAAGGAATATAAAGCGGCAGGTGTTGCCATGCTTCCTGTTGTACATGGGTTTGAAATGACAAAACGGCAAATTGTCGTATATGTCGCATGTTTACTTCCCTTACCTTTTTACTTAATGCCTCTTGGAACACCATTTATTGTTATTGCAACGATACTTAACGTAGGATGGTTAGTCGTAAGTATTAGCGGATTTTTTACGAAAAATGACCTAAAATGGGCGCATGTGATTTTTCTGTATTCAGTCAATTATGTAACGATATTATTCCTGACAATGATAATTGTTACACTGCCCCTGTTCTAAAAAATTGTAAATTATTTTTAAAAAAGGCTGTCCCTGCTGACTTAGTGGGGATAGCCTTTTTTTGTTGTTCATAAGTTTGTCACTTTTAAAACATCAAAATGACACAATGTGATTCAGTTCACTTCATTGAGAATCAGTCGCAATTATTATAAGGGTAAGAACAAATTAAGGGGGTTGATTTTTCGATGGCAGCTACAAAGGTTACTCATAAAGGTAAAAAAGAAGAGCACGAAGCACCGCTAAAAGGAACATGGATTTCAGTAACAGTGGTCGGAGTCGTGATTGTTGCTACGTATATAGTTCTATACGGTCTTTATATGGCCAGAATATAAGGGGGGATAAGAGAGATGAAAATGCATCTTGATGAAAAAATATGGCTTACAATAAGTTTTGGTATCATCATGGGATTCATGTTAATCACAGGTTACCAAGCTTTTGCACTAGAAATGGGACCACCAAGTAATATGGAAACGATTGATCCTCAGAAGGTTGATCAAATTGCACCATTCGATAACCCAGGAGTGAAGGAAGTTGGCGATAATGAATATGAAGTCGTTATGACGCTACAAGCGTTTGGTTTCACTCCAAACAATATTGAAATCCCAGCTGGGGCAAAGGTTACATTTATTATGACTTCAAAGGATGTTGTTCACGGATTTGAAGTTGCTGGAACAAATATCAATGCAATGGTTATGCCAGGGCATATTCAAAAAATCACCCAAACATTTGATAAGCCAGGAAATTATTTAGTTATCTGTAATGAATATTGTGGTGCGGGTCACCAAGTAATGAGTACAACGATTACGGTTAAATAAGGGGGGATATTTGATGAAAATGGAAGCAGATTTAAAAGTAGGTATTAAAGACAAAGCAAATAAAATGCTGGGATATCACCCAGAGGATGCAAAATTATCGAAATCATATATAGCAGTAGCATTTATCGCATTATTAGTTGGTGGATTTTTAGGATTATTACAAGGATTAAACAGAGCAGGATTGTTAGAGTTACCAACTTGGTTTAATTATTACCAAGTACTGACTGCACACGGATTATTACTAATCCTCGTGCTAACAGCATTCTTTACCATTGGATACTTTTATGCAACACTTTCTCATAACTTAGGGGGGCTACTTCCAAAAGTAAGAAAGCTCGCTTGGGTCGGTTTCTTCGTTAAGCTTGTAGGATTTGTATTAGCTGTTATCCCAATCTTAATGAATGAAGCATCGGTTATGTACACCTTCTATCCTCCGATGGCTGCACATCCTGTATTTTATATTGGTTTAGCATTAATCGTAGTTGGTGTTTGGTTATGCTGTATTGGAGCATTTATCCAAGTTGCGAATTGGAGAAAAAATCATAAAGGACAACATGTTCCAATCCTATCTTACTTTGCAACTGGTGTATTCGTTCTATTATTCTTCGCTCTAATGTTCGTAGCAGTTGAAGTATTATTTATGATTATTCCATGGGTATTTGGCTGGGTCGACACGATCAATGTAATGGTCGCTCGTACACTGTTCTGGGCTTTTGGACACACATTGGTTAATATCTGGTATTTAACAGCTGTTTCTGCTTGGTACGTAGTTGTACCAAAAGTGATCGGCGGAAAGCGCTGGAGTGATATGCTAACACGTGTGGTTATTATCGCTTTAGTCATTATGAACATCACTGGTGGATTCCATCACCAAATCATTGACCCAGGTATTAATGAAGTCGTTAAATTCATGCACGTATTTATGAGTTTGGCAATTGGATTCCCATCACTTATGACGGCATTTGCACTATTTGCGGTATTTGAGCGTACGGCTAGAAGAAAAGGCGGTAAAGGATTAATCGGCTGGTGGAAGAAAATGCCATGGGGAGATGTCAGATTCCTAGCACCATTTATTGCAATGGTTGCCTTCATTCCAGCTGGAGCTGGCGGTATTGCACAAAGCACAAACCAATTAGACCAAGTTGTTCATAATACAATGTGGATTGTAGGACATTTCCACTTAACATTAGGTATGTCAGTGGTTATGACATTCTTTGGAATTAGTTATTGGTTAGTTCCTTTTATTTCAAACCGCGTATTAACGCCGCAAATCAATCGATTAGGTGTTATCCAAACATGGATTTGGACAGTTGGTATGATCTGTATGTCTGGTGCTATGCACTATGTTGGTTTACTTGGTTCACCAAGAAGAACTTCTTATACAACTTATGGGGATCATGCAACAGCATTAGGCTGGGACCCATACTTAATGTTATTAGCAGTTGGCGGTACGTTATTAATTATCGGTGTTATTCTTCAAGTGTACGCCGTTTTCAATATGATGTTCTTTGCACCAAAAGGGGAAACAGAATTCCCAATTGCTGAAGAAGAAGATAACGCAACAAAAACTCCTTATATCACAGAGCGCTGGGGCCTATGGATTGTTATCATGTTAATCGTAGTAGCAATGGCATATGTAATCCCGTTAACAGAATTTATCGTAAATGCACCTCCCGGATCACCACCTTTTAAAACGTGGTAATTAGAAAAGCGGAAGCGCCTT
>NZ_NPDD01000112.1 GCF_002272245.1 Bacillus sp. 7884-1
GAAGCGCCTGGAGCACAAATCAACAGCCAAGTTTACACAGCCAAAAACAAAACAGAGTTGGAAGTGGTCTCTATGATCAATAATAGGTATACGAAAATCTCATTTTTTATCGTTTTAATTTTTGGCCTAGGATTGTTTTATATCGGAACCGATGGATTCACCGCATTTACTGCCGAGACTGCCAGAGTGCAGCAGCTTAAAGATGATAAACCTCAATTCCCTAATGTTACGCTTGAAGACAGCATGGGACGAAAATATTCAATCTCTGAATTTGAAGATAAATATGTATTTATTACATTTCTCTATACATCCTGTACCACGGTTTGTCCTGAATTAGAATATAATATGAAACAAGTTTACGATAAACTGCCGAGTGGCGTTAAAGGAGAAGACATTGTCTTTTTAAGCATAAGCTTCGATCCCCGAAGAGATACACCCGCTGTATTAAACAAGTACAAAGACTTTTTTAAAAGTGATGGTGAAACCTGGCGGATGGCAAGAATCCCGGACCAGGCTGAGTTAGATTCATTATTAAAAGCATTTGGTGTCATTGTAATTCCAGATGAGAACGGGAATTTTGCTCATAATTCTGCTTTTTATTTAGTGAATAAAAAAGGAAGTCTAATTGATGTAATGGACTATAAAAAAATCGACGAAGCTGCTCAAAAAGTTATGAACATCCTAGAAAGAGGGGAGGAGTAAGCTGTGAATCAATCATTTTATGGTATGCTTTTATGGATTTTCCTAGTTGCTCCTCCTGTTGCAAACTTTATGGAATCTGTTATGGTCATCCATATGCATATGCAAATGCCGATGCTGGTAATTGCGGGAATGTTAATGGCACGTTTTTTCCAAAAACGATTTCCTCATTTTTTTGAAAAATGGAACAGCAATGGGGTTCCAGGAATTACGTTATTTGTTCTTATCGTGGTATACTGGATGTTACCGCGAACAATGGATGAAGCATTAACTTCTCACCTTGTAGAAGGATTTAAATTTATTAGTTTACCATTTTTAGCTGGAATTTCTTTAAGAGACAGCTGGAAAAAACTCAATCCATTCGGGAAAAATTCGATTATTATTAGTTTTACCGTTTTGTTTATAGGCTTAGGATGGTTATATATTTGGTCACCTGTACAATTGTGTAATAACTATCTGGTAATCCAGCAAGTTACTCTTGGATGGGGCTTTTTAACGACTGCAATTGGGATGATAGTTTATTTAGGCTATAACTTTTTTATCGACCCTTCCGCATATGAATGAGAGGGCAGGCAGGAGCGAATGAATGAAAGAACACAATTATGATGAATTGCTGAATATCGAAACGGAAGGAAATCATAGGGGATATAACAAGTCCTTCCATTATCACCGTTACGAGCCAACTCCCTATAGTGCACTTGAAAAACTATTCGAAGAATATGAATTAACTAGCAGCGACCATATCGTTGATTTTGGCTGTGGAAAAGGAAGACTCAACTTCTTTATTCATCACCTATTTCAGGCTTCCGTTACAGGGATTGAGATGAACGAAAAGCTATGCGAAGAAGCGATGGAGAACAAAGCGAATTATTTAATAAAAGCGAAAGATAATAAAGGAGAGATTCAATTTCAATGCTGCTTGGCAGAGAAATATGAAATTAAACCTCTTGATAACACTTTTTACTTTTTTAACCCATTTACGATCCCGATTTTTTGGAAAATCATTAATAATATTTTGGTTTCGGTAGAAAAATTTAAACGGGAAGTAGACGTGATTTTATATTATCCATCTGAGGATTATATCTACTATTTAGAAAACCATACGTTATTTGAATTAATAAAAGAAATTCAACTTCCTGGTTTATATGAGAATAATGCCAATGAGCGATTTTTAATTTATCGTCTGGCCTATTAAACAGCCCTCGCAGTCTAATTAAGACAATGGAGGGCTATTTTTGTATGGTCTGATTTTTATAAATTAATTTCATTACGGCATTTTCTAATGTTTTATCTTTGTGGTTACGAATCCAATTATCAGGAATCGTCTTATAGCGGCAGTTGCTGCTTTTTAAATAGTTATAGATGATTTGAGCTTCGTCAATTTCATCTCTATCAAGTTCCTTGTTGGCTTTAAATGAAACATCCTTAAAGTGTGTCATAATGATCCTGCCAAGTTGTTCTCTAGAAGTCTTAACAATATCAAACCTCTTACTAAAAAGGATTTTATTGCGTTTAATGAGAAAAAGTTTAAAAGTTTCATCACTTAAATATTCAAGAACTGCTATATTTTTACTTTTCTCTGTAAATTCAATGGCTTTTTCCTTCTTTATTAAGAAGTTAATAGCCTCAATCCTGTCTCGATATTTTGCTGCAGCTTCGAAATCGAAATTCTCAGAAGCTGTTGCCATGCGCTCCTTCATTTCTTCAAGAATACCCATGTCCATGCCAGATAGTAATGCGATGATGTTGTCCAGTATTGCATTATACTCAGAAATCGCAGTACCCCCGCGACACACGCCAATACATAAGCCTAAAGAATAATTTAAGCAGGGAGCCGTAGTTTTTTTGTTGCTGCTGCAAAGGATTTTATAGGATTCCTTTATTCCAATAATCGCTTGTTCAACTCTATTCTTACTTGGGTATGGACCAAAATATAGCTTTCCATCCTGGTCATTTCGATTGTTTGTAATCCCAAATGTACGATACTCATTATTCCTATCAATGACGATATAGGAGTAGGACTGGGGACTTTTCATCATTTTATTGAATAGCGGTTTTATCTCGCGAATTAATTTACATTCCAGCATAAACGCTTCAAATTCGGTGTCTGTTAACAGAATATCAAAATCTCTAATATTGCTGACAAGCTTTATAATCTTTTGCGGATGTGCCTTTGATTGATGGAAATAGGATTGAACACGTCTTTTAAGATTTTTTGCCTTGCCGACATAAATAATAGAGCCGCGGGAATCTTTCATTAAATAGACTCCAGGGGTTGAGGGAAGATTTTTCACCTTTTCTTTTATAAAAATAATACTCTCCCCCTTTCCCCATTTTTCTTCATTTTACCATAATAAAATAACCAGATTGAGTAAAACAATCTGGTAAAAAAGCCTTTATGAAGGTGATTTTGAATAAAGAATATACAATAGTACTAACATGACGATATCCAATCTCGCCTTAAATGCAAAAGGCAGTATTCCGCTGGTTATGAGTGGGAGCTTTGTTAGCAGTATGGCCGCAATCATAATCCCAATTAAAGGGATAACTGCATTTTTTACACTGCGGTTAAGTAAAATGAGTATGCCGCAAATAATCTCTAGAAAGGCTGTCACATACAACAGGATATCTGGGAAAGGCAGCCCTAAACCGATAAACACTTCCAAAAGTTCTGTGCTGAATAATTTCATCATACCTGACGTAATAAAGACAAATGCAACAGCATATCGGATTAAACTAACTGTTGTCAACGAATGATTAATGTCCATTCCTCCTTTGTTAAATGTATTCAAAGGATAGGACAAACCATGAATGAAATAGTAAAATTTTTAAAAAATAGGGTTAATAATGTCGTGAAAAGCAGAAAATATAATTGCCCGAGAGGGGAGGAGAGGCTCTAATATGAGCTTCTCCTCTCTTGCGTAATAGGGGAAATATGACATTTATCATGTCCAGGTCATGACAGCTATATCTACAAAAGAGTGTATTACTAGGGCTATACTCATGATAACAAGGCTGTGTTAAAGATAATTATTGAGTTTTGCACCCTGTTGAATTACGTGGAAGGCACGAGACTCCTGCGGGAGGACGGGGCAGGGGAGACCCCGCAGACGCTTTAGCGGCGAGGAGGCTCCCCGTACCGCCCGCGGAAAGCGAAGTGCCTGGAGCGTAAATCAACAGGCCAGGTTAACACAGCCAACAAATAAGAGGAAGGGAATTAAGTTATGATGGAACAAAACCAAAAGAATTTACGAAAACAAGTTGCACCTTATGAAAAATCAAATCTACGAGCAAGCATTTGGCAGATGATAAATACCCTGGTACCTTTCTTTTTACTGTGGACTCTTGCTTATCAAAGCCTTACCATTTCTTACATACTAACGTTGGGGATTTCTGTTCTAGCGGCAGGATTTTTAGTGAGGACTTTCATCATTTTTCATGATTGCTGTCATCACTCCTTTTTTAAGAACCGGAAAGCAAATACGATTCTTGGAACGATTACCGGAATATTGACCGTTTTTCCCTATCACCAATGGCAGCATGATCACTCAGTACATCATGCAACGAGCAGTAATTTAGATAAGCGGGGAACGGGAGATATCTGGGTACTGACAGTGGATGAATACTTAGCTGCTTCAACATGGGAAAGATTAAAATATCGGTTGTATCGGAATCCCCTTGTTATGTTTGGATTAGGTCCTATATATGTATTCCTGCTTAAAAACCGCTTTAATAGAAAAGGTGCACGGTTCAATGAACGTATGAACACCTATATAACCAATGCAGGGATTGCTGCTTTAGTAGCTTTGTTTTGCTTAACGCTTGGATGGGAGCAATTCCTATTGGTACAAGGCCCAATCTTTTTAATATCAGGTTCGCTGGGAATATGGCTGTTTTATGTGCAGCATACCTTTGAAGATTCATACTTTGAGGAAGATAAGCATTGGGAATATGTGAAAGCGGCAGTTGAAGGCAGTTCCTTCTATAAGCTTCCGAAGGTTTTACAATGGCTAACGGGAAATATTGGCTACCATCATGTACACCACCTAAGCCCAAGAGTACCTAATTATAAGCTGGAGGAAGCGCATTATAATACACTGCCCTTGCAAAATGTTCCAACCATTACATTAGCAACAAGTCTAAGTTCGCTTAAATTCCGTCTCTTCGATGAACAAAACAAGAAGTTTGTTGGCTTTAAGGAAATCAAGGTTCTAGTAAAAGAACAGAAAAAGTTTCTTAGACCGGAGAAAGTATGAAACGACAAGCCCCTGTTATGGGGCTTGTCGTTATTTCTGTTCTAAAATAAGGTTAGAGTCGAATAAATTGTAGTAAATGAAGATAGTGGCTAATTGTGGTAATATTAAGGTGATAAACTATTATAAGCTGAAAATGAGGTTCTATTATGATAAAAAGGTATATGACATTCCAGAAAAATAGCGGTATATCACCTTATATTTGGACCATTCTTTGCATTTTGCCATTTTATTTTATTTTTCAAACATCCTCGCCTATTAAAATCATCGTTGGGATCATCCTAACCATTCTCTTTTTTATCTTCTATCGAATTGCATTCATTTCGAAGGGGTGGCCCGTTTATCTCTGGACCTTCATCTTAATAGGTATTTCGATTACATCAACCAGCCTTTTTAGCTATGTATATTTTGCTTTTTTTCTCTCCTATTTTATTGGAAACATCAAAGAGCGAATTACCTTTCTAACCTTATATTTTATTCATTTAATAAGTACGTCCGCCTCTATTAATTTCAGTATTGTCCAGCAGGATGAGCTTTTTCTAAAGCAATTGCCTTTTGTCATCATCATTTGGATAAGCGTCATTTTGCTTCCATTTAATATTCATAACAAGAAAGAAATGGGGCAGTTGGAGGAAAAGCTAGAGGATGCCAATAAGCGGATTTCAGAGTTAGTTAAGTTAGAAGAGCGTCAGCGGATTGCCCGTGACCTCCATGACACATTAGGCCAGAAGCTTTCACTTATTGGATTAAAAAGTGATTTAGCAAGAAGATTAATTACAAAAGACCCGGATCAGGCACGTAATGAATTAAAGGACGTGCAGCAAACGGCAAGAACAGCGTTAAGTGAAGTAAGAAAAATGGTGTCTTCAATGAGAGGAATCCGGTTAAAAGATGAGATTGTACGGGTGAAACAAATATTGAAGGCTGCTGAAATAAACTTCGAGGGAAACCAGGATATTTCCATAAAAAATGTTCCCTTATTAACCGAAAACATTCTAAGCATGTGCTTAAAAGAGGCAGTAAACAATGTAGTCAAACACAGTGGCGCCACATCTTGTTCTATATCAATTGTGCAATCGTGGAAGGAAATGGTGATGACCATCCATGATAATGGAGTGTTTAAAAGCGAAGGTGATAATGAAAACAGAGGCAGCGGACTTTTAGGAATGAAAGAACGTCTGGAGTTTATTAATGGCAGCTTAGAGCTTCTAACAAAAGAAGGAACAACTTTATTAATTAGAGTGCCCAATGACGTAAAGCCAAGAGATAAAGAGGAGGCGTAAAAATGATTAGAATTGTAATTGCAGAGGACCAGCAGATGCTGTTGGGCGCCTTCGGTTCACTTCTAAATTTGGAAGAGGATATGGAAGTGGTTGGCAAGGCTTCAAATGGGGAAGAAGCAGTAGCTTTGGTACGTAAGCATGAGCCTGATATTTGTATAATGGACATTGAAATGCCAGGGAAAACAGGACTGGAAGCGGCAGAAGAGATAAAAGGATTAAAATGCAAAGTGATCATTCTAACCACCTTTGCTCGGACTGGCTATTTCCAACGTGCACTAAAAGCAGGGGTAAGAGGCTATTTATTAAAGGACAGTCCAAGCGAAGAGCTGGCAAGCTCCATCCGTCGTGTTATGGAGGGAAAACGGATTTACGCACCGGAGCTAATGGATGATGTCTACTCCGAAGAAAATCCACTTACAGATCGTGAAAAAGAAGTACTTGAACTCGTCGCCGATGGCAAAAACACACAAGAAATCGCAGAACAACTCAGCATCAAAACAGGAACCGTCCGCAACTACATCTCAACCATCCTAGACAAACTAGACGTCAAAAACCGAATCGAAGCCATCAAACAATCCAAAGAAAAAGGCTGGTTCAAATGAAAGTGGTGCCTGTCACCGCTCGTGGACACTGTCCACCCCATATGGACACCTTGGAAAATAATTGAAACAGGATGCTGATCCTGTTTCTTTTTATTGTGGCGGTCATGTTATAATTAGACTGAAAATTATGATTATTAAAAAGGAGTGGGCTTTGGATGAGTTTAACTTCGCATGAAACGGAGACGAGGGGTAAGAATACGTATAGTTTTGATGAATTTGTTACAAGACGTCAGAGTTTGGATTGGTATCGTGATGAACCATTTTTGCAAAAGGTTGTAAAGAAATATACTGAGGCTCAGTTTGAACAGGTTCACGAGAAAATCCTCACTTTTTCGCCTAGGGTGTCTTCGAAATGGAATACATTAGCTGAACGAAATGCGAGACCTGAGGCTCGTCCTTATATGCTTCATTATGATGCTTTTAATCATCGAATTGACCGTATCGTCCGTCCTCTCGAAGTACATCAGTTAGAGTATGAAGTATTTGGCGAAGGGCTTTTTTCGAGTAAAATGCCGCCTTGGGAAAGCTTTGTGAAAAGAATGCTGACACACCAAATCGGTGAAGGTGGAGTGACCTGTCCATTAACCTGTACCCATGGATTAATTGCACTGCTTGATCAATTCCCCAATAATGAGATACCAGAACTTCACGAAATATTACTACATACAAAAGAGGGGATAAATGGGGAATTTGCGATAGGTGCTCAATTTATGAGTGAAATTCAAGGCGGTTCAGACCTGCCTGCGAATGTGCTTGAAGCCGTACCTGACGGTAGAAATTATCGTCTACACGGGAATAAGTTTTTCTGTTCCGCTGCTCATGCTGAGTATTCAGTTGTGACCGCAAAAATAACTGGGACCAACAAGGTATCAACATTTATCGTTCCAGCATGGCTTCCCGGAGATAAGGAGAAGGAAAAACGAAATGGTTACGAAATCAATCGGATAAAATGGAAGCTTGGTACTGCCGAATTGCCAACAGCTGAAATTCAATATAACGGTGCATTAGCTTATCCGATTGGACCTAAGGACAAGGGGATTGCCGTCGCGGTGGGAATTGTTCTTACATTATCGAGGCTGGAGATTGGCATTGCCTGTGCCGGATTTATGCTTCGGGCATCTAGAGAGGCCAACCTTTATGGTGACTTCCGAACAGTCTTTGGTAAAAAGGTGAAGGACTATCCGCTAGCCGCTAGCAAATTGAAGAAAATCGAAAACGCTGCCAATAGAACAACTGCAGGGGCTTTTAAAATTTATGATCTTTTCTTGCGCTTGGAGAAGCCTTTAAATCCAGGAATAAAATCTGATCATCCTATCGAAGTTAGAAAACAGCTATTTAACTTACGAGAACTTGTCTTACTGCAAAAAATATGTGCGACAAATGAGGGAGCGGAAGTACTTCGAGAGGCCATTTCAATATTTGCTGGTCATGGGGTAATGGAGGAATTCTCCGCACTTCCAAGAATTTTCCGTGATGTTGTCGTCAATGAACAGTGGGAAGGCCCGCGTAATCTGCTTCTCACCCAAATTTATCGTGATCTTCAGAGAGTAGCAGATTGGTATTCTCCAGCTGATTTTGTCGGTAATGTATTAGGTGGGGCACCACATGAAACCATTGACAAATTCTCAAATCAGCTGGAGGATCTACTCCAAAGACCAGTTCTAGGAGAAGTAAGTGAAGCTTCAATGAAAGCCGCTGAAGAATGGGACACATTTTGTGATTCCTTCTTTAAAGCGTTCCAGGAAACAGCCTTAGCAGAAATCGAATAACATGTTTGGCCAGCCATTGTCTTCCACACCAATGGCTGGCTTTAATTTTTTCAAAAATTAGGCAAACTTAGGTATTGACCTTAACGTTGCGTAAAGGTGTATGGTTATTTATGAGGAGATGATCACATGGAATATACAATACAAAAACTAGCTAGTCTCGCAGGTGTCAGTACTCGAACACTCAGGTATTATGATGAAATTGGAATTCTTAAGCCGGCAAGAATCAATTCATCTGGATATCGGATCTATGGACAGGAGGAAGTAAATACTCTTCAGCAAATCCTATTCTATAGAGAGCTAGGAGTCGGTTTGGACAGCATCAAGGAGATTGTAACGGCGCCTTCCTTTGATGGGGCAAAAGCACTGCGGGAGCATCGTGAAAAACTCCTCGAAAAAAAAGAACGACTAGATTTATTAATCGCCAATGTCGATAAAACGATAGCACTTACGGAAGGGAGAATAACCATGTCAAATAAAGAAAAATTTGAAGGTTTTAAGAAAAAGATGGTTGAAGATAACGAGAAAAAGTATGGGAAGGAAATCCGTGAAAAATATGGCAAGGAAAGTGTGGAGGCTTCAAATGCAAAAGTAATGAACATGACAGAGGAGCAATATCAAGAGGTAACTGCTTTAGCAGAACAAATCCACACTACACTCGCTAAAGCATTTAAAACAGGAGATCCCGCTGGAGAATTAGCTCAAAAAGCTGCCGAATTACACAAACAATGGCTAACTTATTATTGGAAGGAATATAGCAAAGAAGCCCATGCAGGTCTAGCACAAATGTATGTGGATGATGAAAGGTTTACAGCTTATTATGACAAAGAACAACCTGGTACCGCATTGTTCCTAAAGGACGCGATTCATATCTACACAGGTCAAAAAAACTAATGGTTAAGGCTCACCCAATAATCGTTTTGGGTGAGCTTTTTATATTTTCACAGTAATAGGTGTAGAATAAAGTAAGGATATATAAGAATTAACCATGGAAAGGCGAAAATTATGGTTGAAAAATACAGTTTAGAGATTTTGAATAGGCCCGACCTATTTTATCAGTTGATTAATAATATGACTGATTTAGTCTTTTTGACAAAAGTAAATCCTAATAAATCATTAAGCTATGTTATTTTAAATAAACCAGCTAAAGACCTTTAAGGATTAACAAATGAATCCTTTGGCAGGCCGATAGAAGAGGTTCTTCCAAGCAATGCTTATCATATTATCAAGAGAAAATACGAAGAAGCAATAGAAAAGAAAAAGCCAATCAAATACGAAGATATGGTTATTGTTTCGCCTCTTCTGCAAAACAATAATCATGGAATCATTTATTGGGAATCGACGATCACCCCTGTGTTTAATCAAGACGGTGTGTGTACTCATTTGTTAGCCATTGTTCGTAATCTAACAGAACAAAGAGAGAAAGAAAATGAAATACAAAGAATAAAAGACCGCTTGGAGCTCGTTTGGAATAGTGTTGCGGATGTCATGTTTACATTTGATAAAAATGAAGATATTGTATCAGTTAATAAAGCATTTGAAAAATTATTAGGCTGGAAGGCAGAAGATCTGGTAAAGGATAAATCCATCAGTTTTATCCCTGAGGATGATAAAGAAGACCTAAGAAAAGTCATTGAAAGAGTAAAAAACGGCGAGACAGTGACTTCTCATGAGGTAAAACGAATAACAAGAAGTGGTGAAATGATTTATTTTCTTGGCTCGTTTTCGCCTCTTTATGATCAGAATGGTGATTGGGATGGAGGTGTAGTTGCATATAAAAACATCACGGAAAGAAAGAAATATGAAGATAAGTTAAAAGAGTTAGCTCTTCATGACCCATTAACGGGTCTTCCAAATAGAACTTACTTTTCACAATGTCTAAAAATAGAGATGGAAAAAGCAAACCTATCTAAACTGTTACTTTCAGTTTTTGCACTTGATATCGACCAATTTAAAGAAATTAATGATACGTATGGACATGACATTGGTGATGAGGTGTTAAAGGAATTTGCCAAACGCGTTAAAAGAGCAATTAGGAAAAATGATTTCCTCGCAAGAATTGGAGGAGATGAGTTCGTTATATTAATACCCGAGTTAACAGAAAAGACAAAGATTGTAGAAATAGCCGATAGAATCCAACAATGTCTCGGTGATGAATGGATCATTGCCAATGAAAAAATAAAAATTACTTCAAGTATTGGAATCTCATTTTACAACCAATTTGACTTAGAAGAAAAAACACTATTTAAAAACGCTGACCTAGCTTTATATGAAGCAAAGAAAAAAGGAAGAAATAATTATCAAATTTATAATGATCAAAAAACCGGCTAATGTTGAATTGGCCTGTTTTTATTTTTTGAAGATTGTTACTAGATAATATTTGGTTATCGCAAGATACTCTCTTAGATATGACTTTGGAATGGCTACAGTAGGAGTTTCTGCAGGAATTCCTTGTAAATTCAAACCCTGATCTTTAGCAATGGACTTGGCACGATAAAGATGAAAATCATTCGTTACAAGTAATCCATTTTCAAGATAATCCGGAATGAGTTTCTTTGAAAAACGAATATTTTCAACTGTGTCTGTTGATTTATCTTCTAGTATGATTCTATTACTAGAAATTCCATGTACAAGTAAGCCCTCTTTAATTGCTTCCGCCTCAGTAATATCTTCTCCTGGTCCTTGTCCTCCAGATGCAATCGCAATGGTTTCTTTGTTTTTCTTCATATAATTTGCTGCAGCATCAATCCGATATTGAAGAGCCAAAGAAGGTATTTCACCTTTAACTCGTGCCCCAAGAATAATGATATAGTCAGCATGCAACGGTACTTCACTATTCGTGTGGTCCCTAATCTTAGAATGTAAGAAAGCAAAGTATAGTATCACACTGAGTGTGAGAACGCTTAAAACCATAAGAAAGGTCTTCCTTTTACCCATCAAATCCGTCCTTCTATGTATAATCTTTTCTACTTTTTATTCTACCATAGTTGATTTCCTCTTCCCTATATATGTTAAATTACTGGGAATTTTTTAATATTCCCTTGGCATACTAAACGAGACAAAGAGTAAAGGAGTTTAGCGTATGAACTTTTATCCATATGAAGAAGATTCACTGCTTTTTTCAAAGAAATCAGCACGAAATGTTTTTATCGTGTTAGTGATTATATTTTTTTCTGTTTATATTGGATCAGAACAATTTGGATATTTCGATATGGCCTTATACGGATATTTGTGGGCAACTGTTTTGTGCTTTGTACTGCTGACAATCAGAATCACCTCGTGGACCTTACGTCCTCCAACTAGAAGGCTGTGGAAGCAAGGTATCAAAATGATGTTCAGTGCTAAAGGGCTTGCCTTCGTCTTTAAGACTTTGTACACCAATATCGGAGAGCAAAGGTTTATTAGAAATCGGTCCGTTTATCGCTGGGCAATGCATATGTTCATTTCTTGGGGAGTTATTTTCTCATTTGCCATTACCTTTTCCCTTGTACTTAACTGGCTTCATTTTGAATTAGTTGAACCTAAAACCTATGCGGCAGTGGTTTTTGGGATTCCAATGTTTCGAATGGGAGTTGACTCACCTCTCGCTATTGCCATTTATCACGGTTTAAATTGGACAGGAATTGCTGTCATTATTGGCTGCGGTATGGCGCTGTATCGAAGAGTTACAGACGAAAAAAAGATTGTTGAGCAATCAAAAGAATATGATTTCTTTCCACTCTTTCTACTAATAGCAATCTCAATAACTGGCTCCTTATTAACCGTGTCTGCGTTGTGGATGGAGGGGGCTTTCTACTTAGGAATTGCGCTTGCTCACCAAGTAACCGTCATCGTTTTTCTTTTATATTTTCCTTTCAGCAAATTCTGGCATTTACCACTTCGATTTTTAGCTGTAATGGTTCCGATGTACCATGCAATGGGAGAACAGAAGGAATGTGCAAGATGTGGCATAGAATATGCAACGGCTACACAAATCAAGGATGTTCAATTGGCATTAGAAAAAAGACATTTGTCTGTACCCATTGACCACACAACGCTGCATTTTTCAGACTTGTGTTCACAGTGCCGGAGAGTTAGTCACAGATTAGGAGCCTATGGGGCAAAAGTTCATTTCCGTAAGGCTAACCTCGTGTTAGAAAGTAATGAGAAAAACGGACTTCAATTGAAGAAGGGAGGAGATCAATAGATGGGTCATGCACAAAATAAAGACTACTCCCAAAGAGATTACGATGCGATTTTACGAGATGGCGAGGAGCTGATTTCTACTCATTGCTGCTTCTGTGGTATGCAATGTGGAATGAACATTCGAGTCAAAAAAGAGGATCAATCGGTCCTCGGTGTTGAGCCTAGATATGATTTTCCGATGAATGGGGGCAGGCTTTGCCCGAAAGGAGTAAGCGCTTATCGACAGGCAGAGCACGTGGAACGGCTTAAGCACCCGCTTATTCGGAAAAATGGCAAGCTTGAACAAGCTACATGGGATGAGGCAATGGATTTGATTGTATCGAAAATCCAAGAAATTCAAGGCAAGTATGGAAAAGATGCCTTTGGAATTTATAGCGGTTCATCGATGACAAACGAAAAGTGTTATTTAATGGGCAAATTTGCACGGATTGGACTAGGGACAAAAAATATCGATTACAACGGACGTTATTGCATGTCATCAGCATCTGTCGGATTCAACCAAAGTATTGGAATTGACAGGGGATCAACCAATCCCTGGTCTGACATCAAATTTGCGGATGTTTTGTTGATTGCAGGTTCTAACACTGCTGAGTGTCACCCATTATCAATGCCTTATATTTGGGGTGCTAGAGATCGCGGGGCTAAATTAATTGTCGTCGATCCTAGACAAACAAAAACAGCACTAGTAGCAGATGTCCATTTAGACATTCGTCCAGGAACCGATGTGGCGATAGCAAATGGCTTACTGCATGTCATGATTGAAGAAGATTTAGTAGATCATGACTTTATTCAAAACCATACAACTGGTTACGAAGAAGTAAAGGAACTTGTAAAGAAATATACACCTGCACATGTTTCTGAAATTACAGGTGTTGCGGTTGACAAAATCATAACTGCTGCCCGCCTATTCGGTCAGGCAAAAACCGGTATGACTATGTTCGCACGCGGGGTTGAGCAGCATGCGACAGGCACAGATTCCGTTTCAAACTATGTAAATCTGTGTTTAGTAACTGGGAAAATGGGGAAAAAAGGTTCAGGGGTTGCAACCTTTACGGGTCAAGGAAATGGCCAAGGCGGCAGGGAACATGGCCAAAAAACGGATCAGCTTCCAGGGTTCCGAAAGATTACTGACCCGAAAGCACGAGAATATATCGCTGGTGTTTGGGGTGTCGATGAATCAGAAATTCCAGGACCGGGGTTATCGGCCTTTGAAATGCTTCAGGCACTTGGAAAAGAAATTAAGGGATTGTTACTAATCTGCAGTAATCCAATTGTTTCCTCCCCAACCGTTAGTGATGTAGGTGAGTATCTAAAGAGTTTAGACTTTTTTGTTTGCATGGATTTCTTTTTGTCAGAATCAGCAGAGCTAGCGGATGTTGTACTTCCATCTACCGTTTGGATTGAAGACAATGGAACCATGACAAATGTTGAAGGACGGGTATTACGAGTGAAAGGTATTGATCGTACACCTGGTGAAACAAAACGGGACTGGAAGGTCATTTGTGATATTGCGGAACGACTTGGCAGGGGGCAATACTTTCAATTTAATTCACCAGAAGATATCTTTAATGAGCTTCGGGTTGCAAGTAAAGGCGGTACCGCAGATTATTACGGAATTACCTACGAAAAGCTCGATAAAATGCAGGGGGTATTTTGGCCTTGCCCAACTGAGGAATCGGAAGGGCTGCCAAGATTGTTTGAGGATTTGAAATTTAATTTCCCTGATGGAAAAGCAAGAATTTTAGCATTTGAACACAAAGGTCCAAATGAGAAAACGAGTAAGGAATACCCAATCTTTTTATCGACTGGACGAGTTGTCTTCCACTATTTAAGTGGAAATCAAACAAGGAGGATTGAGGCTCTGCGTAATTTATGTCCAGACCCCTATGTGGAGATTCACCCCAACTTGGCGAAAAAATATAACATTGAACATGGAGAACCTATAAAGATATCAAGCCCTAGGGGCAGCATCGAGCTCCCAGCTAGAGTTACAAAAATCACGAGAGAGGATATGGTATTCGTTCCCTATCATTGGGGGAAATCCTTGGCAATCAATCATTTGACGAATCCCGCATTAGAACCGAAATCGAAAATACCAGAATTCAAGGTTTGCGCAGTCAAATTAGAAAAGGTCGTCTCACATGCAGGTGAAAAGCATGGCTAAGGTTTTATATATTGATTACGAAAGATGTATTGGCTGCCGGGCTTGTGTTATTGGTTGTGAAGAATGCAGTGGACATGATCATTTATCAAGAATGTTTGTTGATGAGTTATATCCAGGAGAAACGGTGGCAGCCTCACCAACCCCTTGTATGCACTGTGTAACACCTGCATGTGCTGAATCATGTCCTGTGCAAGCAATTGCAGTCGCGGATGATGGAACGGTATTATCTGCCTCATTAGAAAAATGCATTGGCTGTAAAAACTGTACATACGCTTGTCCATTTGGAATTCCACGGGTGGATGATGTGAAAAAAGTAATGTACAAGTGTGATATGTGTTATGACCGGACTTCTAAAGGAAGACCGCCAATGTGTGCAAGTGTTTGTCCGACGGATACGATTCGCTTTGTGGATGAACACGAAATTAAATCCGAACCACCTAAGGAAGTTCAGTTTAAGTGGGATTTCGGCGGTACAGTGATTGAAACAAGGACTGTCATTGGAATGCCGGATACTGAGACAAACAGATATGGATTTAGAGAAGGCGTTGGTGTTCAATCATGAAGAAAATAGAGGGATTTCTTCGAAAGCTGTCTTTTAATATCAGAAGAGATAAAGAATTAGAATTAAATAGAAGGGGCTTTATCGCTTCTTCCTTATCGTTAATGGGCGTATTATTTGTAAGCTCAACCCCTTTAATGGCGTTATCAAAAAATTGCGAAGAAGAAGCCCATGATTCCGAGGTGTTTATTGTAAATGAAAAAGATATCGCTGTAGGACAGAGTATTTCATTCTATTATCCTGATGAGAATGATTCTGCGATATTGGTAAGAATCTCTGAAAAGGAATATAGGGCCTATAACAGTAAATGTACGCATTTAATGTGTCCAGTTTATTGGGAAAAGGATACGGGGAAGTTAACCTGCCCGTGTCATAATGGCTTCTTTAATGTGGAGGATGGGTCTGTTCTTGCGGGACCGCCGCCAAGGGCGCTTCCTTCCATTAAGTTGAAATTTAAAGGTAAAAAAATCTACGCTGTTGGAATCACTCAGGCTCAGCATTAGGAGGCGGGTTTTATGAAAATGGCATGGTGGGTTTTTATGAGTCTGCTGACCGTGCAAATTATTCTTATTCAATACATGGTAGAGGAATATCTGGCAGGTCATTACGGAAATCTTTTTTATTATGTATTGGCCTTAGGCTTTATGTTTGTTTTGACACTGATAACATATCTATTCTTTAGAAGAGTGGATAAGGTAATGGATCATTAAAGGAGGACGAATGGGTTGCAAATGAATGATGAGAAAATAACTTCTGTTGTAAAAGACTTCTTTCATAAAATTCATGCAGATGACCTGATGAGCAAATTTTTTAAGGACCATGATCAGGAGAGAATTCAGCATCACCCGCAGACATTTTTACAGCATGGATTGGGTGAAGGAAAATATAGCAATGAACAGATAGCAAACGCACATAAAGATATTCCAATCAACGATGAGCATTTTGAAGCAATGGTCGGAAATTTCATTTCAACACTGGATGATAACGGGTTTAGTGCGGATGACAAACAAAAGATACATGGAATATTACAAGGATATAAAGGCGATATTATAGGAAAATAAAATAGTGGTGCCCCGTGATGGGGACACCACTATTTTTTTAGGCAATTGAATTCTGCACGGTTTCAGCTAAATCGTTGTATTTATCGAATAGCAGGGAACCTCTTTTATAGATAGAAGGTTCATAATCATCTTCTTTTGGAGCTAATATTGGCAGCTGGGCAATGAGATTTGTCCCCAGTTTTGATGCTAGCTGTTCCGAACCGCCTTTGCCAAATAGATAATACTTTTGTTCGAGATCTGGCGGCTGAAAATATGCCATATTTTCGACGATACCTAAGATATTATGATTATTGCTTGCAGCCATTTTGCCTGCTCGTTCTGCGACATGTGAAGCGGTTGGATGTGGAGTTGTGACAACAATCTGATTGGAGCTTGGAATCAGCCGGTTCACATCCATGGCAACATCACCTGTCCCAGGCGGCATATCGATAATGCAGTAATCCAAAGGACCCCAAATCACTTCATTGATAAATTGATTTATTACTTTTCCAAGCATAGGCCCGCGCCAAACAACAGGATCGTTATTTTTTACGATAAAGCCCATTGACATGATTTTTACACCATGGGATTCCACAGGGATGATTTTATTATTCATCGATTTCGGACCAAAACTAATATTCATCATGTTTGGAATACTGCTTCCATATATATCGAAATCAATTAACCCAACAGCTTTTCCTTGTCTTGCTAGGGAAACTGCAAGATTCGCAGATACAGTAGACTTACCGACCCCGCCTTTACCCGAGATCACCGAAATAACTTTTCCAGATAACATACTCTCACCTCTTTTTATTTAGGCTGTGTT
>NZ_NPDD01000113.1 GCF_002272245.1 Bacillus sp. 7884-1
CGAGCCCACGGAAAGCATAGCGCCTGGAGCGCAAATCAACAGCCCAGGTTAACACAGCCTTTATTTATAGACAATTTTTCATCGAGCTTTGAAGGTACTCAATCCAAGGCTCCCAATTATTAATCATATATGCAGGTTCTCCATCAGACAAATAACCTAAAAAACTCTTAGAATCATCAACTACTACATCCTTTCCTTCACGCAGCCGAGAGATTAGGTCATGAATAATGATATATTCCTCGAGCAATAATTCACTTGAATACTCCAGCTTAACCCCGTTATTGTCGATATGGACATCGCCTAGTGTCTTGTCGGAGTTTTCAAGATAGATTTCATAGTGGCTTTCGGACCTCTTTTTTAGAAAAGGCAAGTCATATTTGGCAAGGTCAACTTCTTTATGAAAAGTTAATGTTGTAGTTAACAGTCTGCAACCCTCCTTATCCGTCTCTAAAGTATTTACCATTAGCCTTCATAAAAAACATCATCTTTTTCAAGGAAGCTATTACATGCATAAAATATGCATAATATTTGTATATTCATACACGGTTAAATGAAAGCGTTTCCAAAAATAAAGGTAAAAAAAATCAATAAAAACTGAAAATTGGGCAATTTATTTCTTGAATAATTATTACTTGGTATGTATAATGATTCATTATATAAGAGACTTAGGAGTGGGAAAAATGAGGGCTGCAATTATCGGTGGAACGGGATATGGGGCAATAGAGTTAATAAGGCTTATAAACAAGCATCCACATTTGACAGTTGGTTCAGTTGTTTCCAACTCTCAGGCTGGTAACGACATTAGCGAATCCTACCCACACCTTACTGAAATAATAAATCAACCATTTGAAAAATATGATCCGGATATATTAGCAAAAGAGAATGATATTGTATTTTTAGCTACACCATCTGGCGTCAGTAGTAAGATGGCTCCTCAACTCGTAGATAAGGGTATTAAAGTGATCGACCTTTCAGGAGATTTCCGGCTACGGTCGCAAAATGAATATGAAACTTGGTATAAGCATTCAGCACCAGAAGAGGAATATTTAAGGAAGGCAGTTTATGGATTGAGTGAGATTTATGAAGAAGAAATTAAACGTGCCACGTTCATTGCTAATCCGGGCTGCTACCCAACAGCAACCAGCCTCGGTTTGCTGCCAATATTGAAAGCAAATCTTGCAGACTCAAAATCTATTATTGTAGATGCAAAGTCAGGTGTATCTGGTGCCGGCAGAGGTCTTTCATTAACAGCACATTACGCTGAAATAAATGAAAATCTAAAAGCTTATAAGCTTGGCGCACATCAACATATACCGGAAATTGAACAAGTACTTAAGGATGAAAGTGGCAGGCTGGTAACAATTACGTTTACAACTCATTTGGTTCCGATGACTAGAGGAATTATGATAACGGCCTATGTTAATTTACTTGGGAAAATATCAACGAGTGAAGTGAATGCGTTGTATAAACAGTTTTACGAAAATCATCCATTTGTCAGGATTAGGCCAGAGGGAATTTATCCATCAACCAAAGAGGTCAGTGGCAGTAATTATTGTGACATCGGATTACATGTTGACCAGCGAACGAATCGTCTAACCGTGATTTCAGTTATCGACAATTTAGTAAAAGGTGCAGCAGGGCAAGCGATTCAGAATGCAAATTTAATGAATGGCTGGGCTGTCAGTACAGGTCTTGAAGACATATCATTATATCCTTAATAAAATTATTGATTGAATAATAGATGGAAAGTTTTATAGAGGCTTGGATTACCAAACAAGAAGACAATCAAGGGGGAAATTAAATTGATGCCAGCCATTTCAAATAAAGAGATTGTAGTTTTAGAAGAAGGAAGTGTCACTTTGCCGCAGGGGTTCGTGGCTGGGGGTATGCATTGCGGGATAAAAAGGAAACGATTGGACCTTGGTTATATTGTTTCTGATGTGCCTGCAATAACCGCTGGGGTTTATACAACAAATATCTTTCAAGCAGCTCCATTGTTGGTTACACAGGAAAGCATTGCAAAAGAAAATAAGATTCAAGCGATCATTGTCAATTCTGGAAATGCCAATGCCTGCACAGGAGAACAGGGATTGTTAGACGCTTTTGAAATGCAAAAAGGATTTGCTAACGAGCTAGGCATCGAGGAGCACCTTGTTGCCGTTACTTCAACAGGAGTGATTGGTGAACTTTTACCGATGGATAAAGTAAAAACAGGAATAAATCAGATTCTTCAGTCCAAATATGCAACAGAAGAAAATTTCAAGAATGCAATATTAACAACAGACACTTGCATTAAGCAGGTTGGTGTTCAAATGAAAATAGACGGAAAGACAGTCAGCATTGGCGGTGCGGCAAAAGGATCTGGGATGATTCATCCGAACATGGCAACCATGCTTGGATTTGTTACCACTGACGTCAATATTGCGCATGAAGACTTGCTAACTGCATTAAAAGACATTACGAATCAAACCTTTAATATGATTACGGTTGATGGCGATACAAGTACGAATGATATGGTTTTAGTTATGGCAAATGGTTTAGCAGGTAATGACCAGCTGACAAAGGACCATCCAGATTGGGATTTATTTAAAGCAGGCTTAAAGCTAGTCAGTGAAGAACTTGCGAAAAAAATTGCCAGAGACGGTGAAGGAGCCACTAAGCTTGTTGAAGTTCAAGTAAACGGCGCATACAGCCATGAAGCAGCAAGAGCTGTAGGAAAATCCATTATCTCTTCGAATCTTGTAAAAACAGCTATCTATGGTACTGACCCGAACTGGGGAAGAATTGTTACAGCTATTGGATATTCAGGAATACCGGTTGAGCCTAATGCATTGGTAGTAGCCATTGGACCTTACAAGGTATTCGAAAATGGCTTACCTAGTCCGATTGTAGAAGAGGAAGTAAAAGAGTACTTAGAACAGGAAACCGTTAAAATTATTGTTGAATTAAATCAAGGTAATGATAGTGCAACGGCTTGGGGCTGTGATTTAACGTATGATTATGTCAAAATCAATGCTTCCTACCGCACCTAATGGGAGGATCTATGATGAAATATATTGTCATTAAGTGTGGCGGAAGTGTGTTAGAAAATCTACCAAAGTCCTTTTATGAAGATGTCATATCCCTTCATCAAGAAGGAGAATGGACACCGATTATTGTCCATGGCGGCGGCCCGCTTATTAATAAGTTATTGAAAAGCTTAAATGTAGAAACCACCTTTGTAAATGGTTTAAGAGTAACCAATCATGAAGTATTGGATATTGTAGAAATGGTTTTAAGCGGTACGGTAAATAAACAAGTAGTACGAAACATCATTGAGGCAGGCGGTAGTTCATTTGGTGTTAGCGGGGTGGATGGTTGTTTATTAAAAGCCATTCCAACGCCAGATGAAAGTTTAGGTTTTGTAGGCGAAGTAGTTGCAGTGAATACCGAAGCGATAGAGAGTATTGTAAAACAAGGACATATACCTGTCGTTTCACCAATCGGGATTGGTGAAAATGGGCAGCGATACAATATAAACGGAGATGTTGCCGCCAGTGCAGTTGCCAAAGCATTAGGAGCAAATCTTTGCTTTATTAGTGACATACCTGGAATTCTAGTCGATGAACAGGGCGAAAAGTCCAAACTAGATATGGTTACCAAAGCAAAAGTAGAAGAACTAATTGAAAATGAAACCATCTACGGCGGGATGATCCCTAAGGTCAAAGCAGCAATCGATGGGTTAGTTCATAAAATTCCTATGGTCGGTATTATCGATGGATTTGAAAAAAATAGCTTGATAGATTACGTGAACGGCAAAAATATTGGAACAAAAATTGTTTTAGAAGAGGAGATTGCCTAATGACCATTAACACTTCCGTTTCCCCCGTTTCGTCAGTAATGGCTACGTATAGCCGCTTTCCTATTACGTTGGTTAAGGGGAAAGGAAGCTATGTATGGGACGATCAAGGGAAAAAATATTTAGATTTTACATCAGGCATTGCGACGTGTAACTTGGGGCATGTGCCAGATGTTGTTAAAACAAAGCTTGAAGAGCAGCTGCAAAATCTTTGGCACTGTTCAAACCTTTATAACATTCCAAATCAGCAGGAGCTAGCAGCACTGCTAACAGCCAATAGCTGTGGAGATCAGGTTTTCTTTTGCAACAGCGGAGCGGAAGCAAATGAGGCGGCTATTAAGCTGGCAAGAAGATACGCACAAAAAGTAAAGGGAACAGATTCTTTCGGAGTCATAACCTTCCAGCAATCCTTTCACGGCAGAACATTGGCAACATTATCGGCCACAGGGCAGGAAAAAATCCAACAGGGATTCGCTCCATTAGTTAAAGGCTTTAGTTATCTGCCATTTAATGATATAGAAGCACTTGATCAACTAAAAACGCTCCAGCCTGCAGCCGTTTTACTGGAACTCGTCCAGGGTGAAGGTGGAGTCATTCCAGCAAATCAGGAATGGGTAAAGAAAATTGAAGAAATCTGTAAAGAGAAAGACATTCTTTTAATGGTTGATGAAATTCAAACGGGAATCGGAAGGACCGGAACACTGTTTGCCTACGAACAATACGGTATAGAGCCGGATGTAATTAGTGTAGCAAAAGGACTTGGATCAGGGTTTCCGATTGGGGCTATCATTGCAAAAGAAAAAGCTGCAAAAGCGTTCGAACCTGGTACACACGGAAGTACGTTTGGCGGCAATCCATTAGCAACCGCAGCCGGAGTCGCAACGATATCCCATATCATTGAAAGTAATTTACTAAATCATGTTAATGAAATTTCAGTGTACTTTGATGAATTGTTAACTAAATTTAAAGAAAAGTACACTTGTATAGAAGAAATTAGAGGTAAAGGTCTCCTAAAAGGGCTCGTTGTGGGAAATAAGGCTCCTCAAATTGTTCAAAAGGCAATTGAAAATCAATTGTTGATCCTAACAGCGGGACCAAATGTTGTGAGACTGCTACCGCCTTTAACGGCATCTAAAGAAGAAATAAACGAATTCATCAAGGCATTGGAAAAAACTTTCCAAGGTATAGAGAAAGGCGAGTGAGTGTTTTGGAACAGGGATATCTTACTTTGGAAACCGGAGAAGTTTTTGAAGGAATACTAATAGGTGCAAACAAGGACTCTGTAGGAGAAGTTGTTTTTAATACAAGTATGACTGGCTACCAGGAAATCATTACAGATCCATCTTATGCAGGGCAGCTTATCACTTTCTGTTATCCGATTATCGGAAACTACGGAATCAATGCGATGGATGATGAATGTATTTCTCCTTCCTTAGCAGGAGTGGTGATTGGTGATTTATGTGAAACACCAAGCCATTACCAATCCATTAATAAATTCTCTGAAAAACTAATGCAGGCAGGCGTTCCTGGCATTGCAGGCGTGGACACAAGATTACTTGTCAAAACGATTCGAAGCCGCGGAACGGTAAAAGGATATTTAAGTAAGACTAAACAAGAAACGTTTGATAATAACAAAACCATACCATTTTGGGTAGAGAAAGTTTCGACTGAGAAAATGCAATATTTTAAAAATGAAGGACCACATGTTGTCCTTATCGACTTTGGATATAAAAAATCGATACTGAATGCGTTGCTCGATGAAAATTGTTGTGTGACTATCGTCCCTTTTAATACCTCTTTTGAAAAAATCAAGGCCTTAAAGCCAGACGGTGTGTTATTAAGTAACGGACCTGGAGATCCAATGGCACTGAAACAGTGGTTTCCAGAAATCAAAAAAATTACACAGCACTACCCAACGCTAGGTATCTGCCTAGGACATCAGTTAATTGCCCTAGCTTATGGAGCAAAAACGGAAAAACTTGCCTACGGACACCGTGGTGGCAATCATCCCGTTAAAGAATTAGCAACGGGTAAGGTTAAAATTACAGCACAAAATCATGGATATGTTGTCGTTGACCAGAGCATTGATGCCCAGGTTTTCCAAATCACATACCGTAACGTTAATGACAAATCCATTGAGGGGTTAAAGCACAGACGCTTTCCCATTCAAACCGTTCAATTCCACCCGGAAGCACACCCAGGACCAAGTGACACCCAATACATTCTAGAAGAATTTGTTTATCAGATAAATTCCGTGGGAGATAAACGTTATGCCATTAAATAAAAACCTAAAAAAAGTATTAGTAATAGGATCAGGTCCGATTGTAATCGGGCAGGCAGCAGAATTTGACTATGCGGGAACACAAGCCTGTATCGCTCTGAAAGAAGAGGGAATACAGGTGGTATTAATCAATAGTAATCCAGCAACGATTATGACGGACGAAACTGTTGCCGATAAAGTATATATCGAACCATTAAATGTAGAAACCATTGAAAAAATTATTCAAAAAGAAAAGCCTGATGGAATTATTGGGACTTTAGGTGGTCAAACCGGTTTAAATTTAACAGTTGAACTTTATGAAAAAGGTATTCTTCAAAAATACAATGTAGAGCTGTTAGGAACCTCTGTAGAATCGATAAAAAATGGCGAGGACCGTGATCGGTTCCGCAGTTTAATGATAAAGATTGACGAGCCAATCCCTGAATCTGCAATTATTCATACCTATGAAGAAGGTGTATCGTTCGTCAACGAGATAGGTTTCCCCGTTATCATCCGACCTGCCTATACACTTGGCGGACACGGCGGCGGCTTTGCCTATAATGAAGAAGAGCTTGGAAATGTTCTAAAGAAGGGTCTTGCAGCTAGCCCGATTCATCAAGTTCTGGTTGAGAGAAGCATTAAAGGCTGGAAGGAAATTGAATACGAAGTCATAAGAGATGCCAATGACACATGTATCATTGTTTGTAATATGGAAAATATGGACCCTGTTGGTGTTCATACAGGTGACTCCATAGTTGTCGCTCCATCACAAACGTTGACAGATGTCCAATATCAAATGTTACGGAATTCTTCATTAAAAGTAATACGAGAATTAGAGATTATCGGCGGCTGCAATATCCAGTTTGCGCTTAATCCAGAATCAAATCAATATTGCATTATTGAAGTAAATCCGAGGGTAAGCCGTTCTTCTGCATTAGCGTCAAAGGCTACCGGTTATCCGATTGCTAGGACGGCGGCTAAATGTGCGGTTGGCTACCATTTAGATGAGATTGTGAACCCTATAACAGGTAATACCTTTGCGTCCTTTGAACCAGCAATTGATTATATTGTTGTAAAGCTTCCACGTTTTCCATTTGATAAATTTCCAGAAGCAGACCGTACATTAGGTACGCAAATGAAAGCTACTGGGGAAGTAATGGCGATTGACCGTACCTTTGAGGGCGCACTAAATAAAGCAATCCGTTCCATGGAATTAAATATATTTGGACTTTGTCTAGAATCAAATAAAAATGTAGACACTGAGGTCTTATTTGAAAAACTTGAAAGACCAAATGACCAAAGATTATTTATGATAGCAGAAGCATTCAGAAGAGGTGTTTCCCTAGAGGAAATTAAGCAGGTAACAGAAATAGATTCATGGTTTTTAAACAAAATCAAATCTGTCGTAGACCTAGAAGTGGAATTAGCTTTGTATTCATGGAGTGAAGTACCACTTTCATTATTAAAAACAGCGAAGCGTCATAATATTTCCGATAAATACCTTTCACAAATCTACAGTATTGATGAAAAACAAATAAGAAATAAATGGAAAGAACTCAACTGGAAACCAGGCTACAAGATGGTTGATACCTGTTCCGCAGAATTTGATGCGGTTACTCCTTATTACTACTCGACTTGGCTCGGGTCCGATGAGGTAGAAGAAACAAACAGTAAGAAGATTCTTGTTCTTGGTTCAGGTCCGATTCGGATTGGTCAAGGAATTGAATTCGATTACTGCTCTGTCCATGCTGCAAAGGCGATTAAGAAGATGGGCTATGAGGCAGTCGTAATCAACAATAACCCTGAAACAGTTAGTACAGATTACTCAGTTGCTGACCGCCTTTACTTTGAACCACTAACGGCTGAAGATGTTCTTACCGTTATTGAAAAAGAGAAGATTGAAGGTGTGTTAATTCAGTTCGGCGGCCAAACTGCGATTAACTTGGCTCATGACCTCGAAGAAGAAGGAGTAAAGATTTTAGGCACAACGGTAGAAAATGTTGACCGTTTCGAGGATCGGAAAGAATTTTATCAGTTACTTGAAGGTCTAAACATCCCACATATTGTAGGTGAGACCGTATCACATAAAGATGAATTGCTGGCAGCTGCAGCAAGACTAGGCTATCCCGTATTGGTACGTCCTTCCTATGTCATTGGCGGCCAATCAATGTTTACGATTTTTACAGAAGACGAATTAAACTACTATATCACTCAGCTTGAAGAAAACTCCTCACAGGATAAAATGTGGCCATTATTAGTAGACCGATATATTCCTGGATTAGAATGTGAAGTGGATGTCATTAGTGATGGAATGAATGTAATTGTCCCAGGCATCTTTGAACATATCGAAAGAGCTGGCGTACATTCTGGAGATAGTATTAGTGTTTTCCCACCTATTTCATTAGCGAATGAGGTTAAAGAAACATTAATTGATTATGCTGAAAAGATTGCCAAAACTTCTCCGATTATTGGCATTATGAATATCCAATTTGTAATTTATCAGAATCAAGTATTAGTCCTAGAAGTAAATCCGCGTTCTTCACGTACGGTTCCTATCATGAGCAAGGTTACAGGAATTCCAATGATTGAGTGGGCAGTAATGGCACAATTAGGAGTATCCTTAAATACTTTATCGAATGAAACGGGTTTATTACCAGAGCCAAATTACTATTCAGTTAAGGCACCTATATTTTCAAGAAGCAAATTAAAGGGAGTCGACCACGTACTTGGACCGGAAATGAAATCAACAGGTGAAGTGTTAGGTTTAGGAGCAACCTTCCATGAAGCGCTCGAAAAGGCTTTCCCTGCAACCAGCGATGAAACAGAGAACTATTTATTCTGTTCGATATCTGACCGGGAAAAACCTGCCAGCCTTCCAATTCTGCAACAATTTGTGAATCAGAATTACAAGCTAACTGCAACAGAAGGGACAGCAAGATTCCTTCAAGAAAATGGCTTTACCATTGAAAAGGTTATTAAGGATAACGAGGATGTAAATGAACTTTTCAAAAATAATAGTATTCAAGCAGTCATTAATATACCGAATCAAGGAAGAAATAAAATTAAATTTGGTTTTTACATTCGTGAACAAGCGACCCGCTACAATGTACCGGTATTTACCCATTTAGACACAGTTGAGGCGATGGTTAGTCTTCAGGCGGAATCGATTACTCAATCAGAGGTACGCACAGTAACGGAATATTACAATATCAAAGAGAGCGGTGTGGAGCATGTCAAATGTGATTAAATGGAACGCAAAGGGTTTGCCACAGCAGCCACAATTAAAAGGCAAGGATTTCTTATCCTTGTCCGATTTTCATACAGATGAGATTCTCTACCTTTTAGAGGAAGCAAAGGAACTGAAAAGCCTTCAAAAACAAGGAAAACCACATCCTTATTTGAGCGGAAAGGTTCTAGGGATGATATTTGAAAAATCTTCTACTCGTACTAGAGTTTCCTTTGAGGTAGGGATGCTCCAATTAGGGGGGCATGCAATTTTCCTAAGTTCAAGGGATATTCAGTTAGGAAGAGGAGAAAGTATTTCAGATACAGCAAAAGTTTTATCACGTTATATCGATTGTATGATGATCAGAACGTTTTCACACGACTCTGTTAAAGAACTGGCAGAGCATGCAACGGTTCCGGTAATAAACGGTTTAACTGATCTGCATCACCCGACTCAAGTGATGGCGGACTTATTAACGATTCAAGAGCACAAAGGCAAATTGGCCGGCTTAAAAATGTGCTATTTAGGCGATGGAAACAACAATATGGCTCATTCATTAATGGAAGGAGCCGCAAAGGTTGGTATGCATATCAGCATTGCAAGCCCTCCTGGCTATTTACCTGATGGCAAGATCACAGAAAAGGCGATTGAAACAGGGAAAGTAACGGGAAGCAAAATTACGATTACACATAATCCGGTAGATGCCATCAAGGATGCGGATATTGTTGTCACAGATGTATGGACCAGTATGGGCCAAGAAGCAGAAACGGAAAAAAGACTAAAAGATTTAGAAGCATACCAAGTCAATACACAAATTTGTCAGCACGCTAAAAAAGATTATATCTTTTTGCATTGCTTACCAGCGCACCGTGGGGAAGAAGTTACTGCTGAAATTATTGATGGACCGCATTCTGTGGTGTTTGATGAAGCAGAAAACCGACTCCATGCTCAAAAAGCAATTTTAAAACTTTTACTAGAATAGTAGATTTTATTTGGATTGTTATGTATAATAATTCTATTGGTTGAATATTAATTCATATAGATACGAGGAGATAACAAAATGGCAAAGGAAAAAATCGTTTTAGCTTATTCAGGCGGATTAGATACTTCAGTTTCAGTTAAATGGATTCAGGAGAAATATGGTTATGATGTCATTGCACTAGGTCTAGATGTTGGTGAGGGAAAGGATCTGGAAGCGATTAAACAAAAGGCATTGAACGTTGGAGCTATTAAAGCTTATATGATTGATGCAAAAGAATTGTTAGCACAAGAATATATTTTGCCAGCTTTAAAGGCAAATTGTTTATATGAAGGAAAATATCCATTATCTTCTGCACTATCTCGACCACTAATTTCAAAATTATTGGTAGAAGTGGCTGAAAAAGAAGGGGCTGCAGCTGTTGCTCATGGCTGTACTGGTAAAGGAAATGACCAAGTTCGCTTTGAGGTTTCCATTCAAGCGTTAAATCCAAATCTAAAGGTTGTTGCTCCAGTTCGTGAATGGGGAATGACTCGTGATGAAGAAATTAAGTATGCACAGGAAAACGGTATTCCAATTCCAGTAGATTTAGACAATCCATTCTCGATTGACGCTAATATTTGGGGACGTGCTTGTGAGGCGGGTGTGTTAGAGGATCCTTGGGCAGAGGCACCTGAAGCTGCTTTTGACTGGACAGCACCAATTGAATTAACTCCAGACCAAGCGGAATATCTGGAAATTGAATTTGAGCAAGGTGTTCCTGTTGCACTAAATGGTGAGAAACTGCCATTGGTGAAATTAATTGAAACATTAAACGAACTTGGCGGCAAGCATGGCGTCGGACGTATTGATCATATTGAAAATCGATTAGTAGGAATCAAATCTAGAGAAGTGTATGAAAATCCAGCAGCCTTAATTTTAATTAATGCTCACAAAGAATTAGAATTCTTAACACTTACGCGTGAAGTAACACAGTTCAAAACCCAAGTAGAGCAGCAAATGGCAAAAATCATCTACGAAGGACTTTGGTATTCACCAATAAAACCAGCTCTTGATGCATTTATTGATGAAACCCAGAAGGTAGTAAGTGGAACAATCCGTGTTAAGCTTCATAAAGGCAACCATACAGTAGTTGGTCGTAAGTCGCCAAACAGTCTTTATAATGAAGAATTGGCAACTTATTCAAAAGGAGATGCCTTCGACCATAATGCGGCTGTTGGATTTATCAAAATTTGGGGACTGCCAACAAAGGTATATTCTGAGGTAAATAATAAAGAAAAGATAACGAAATAATATGGGTGCCCTCGAAACCTTTTCGAGGGCAAACTTGTTAGTTTTAAGGAGGAGCAATCAATGTCCAAATTATGGGGCGGACGTTTTACAAAAGAAACAAATAAGCTTGTTGAGGAATTTACAGCTTCCATTTCCTTTGACCAAAAGCTTGCCAAAGAGGATATTGCCGGCAGTATGGCACATGTTCAAATGCTGGGTGAATGCGGCATTATCCCGACTGAGGATGCCGAAAAAATAAAAGCAGGCTTGCTTGAAATTAAAAAGATGGTTGACCAAGATGAGGTTGAGTTTTTAGTAGAAGACGAAGATATTCATATGAATATTGAAAAGTTATTGATTCAAAAAATTGGACCCGTTGGCGGCAAGCTCCATACCGGACGCAGTCGAAATGACCAAGTTGCAACTGATATGCACCTTTACCTAAGAACAAAGACAACAGAAATTATTAAATTACTTGAAGACGTTCAATCGTCACTGCTTGTACAGGCAAAAGAGAATGTTAATACATTAATCCCAGGTTATACTCATTTGCAGCGTGCCCAACCAGTGTCGTTCGCCCACCATGTAATGGCCTATTTCTGGATGTTTGAACGTGATAAAGAGAGATTGATTGATAGCTTAAAGCGTGTTAATTGGCTTCCACTTGGTGCTGGCGCCTTAGCAGGGACAACTTTTCCTATCAAACGTGAACGTGTGGCAGAGCTGCTCGGATTTGAAACGATATATCCAAATAGCATGGATGCAGTTAGTGACAGGGATTTTATATTAGAATTCCTTTCGATTGGTTCTATTATCATGACTCATATTTCAAGATTATCTGAGGAGCTTGTGATTTGGTCAAGCCAAGAGTTCCAATTTGTTGAGCTTGATGACTCCTTCTGTACAGGATCCAGCATTATGCCGCAAAAGAAGAATCCAGATGTTCCTGAGTTGTTAAGAGGAAAGACTGGCCGTACTTTTGGTAATTTAATCGGCTTACTGACTGTCCTTAAGGGCTTACCGCTTGCGTACAATAAGGATTTACAGGAGGATAAGGAAGGGATGTTTGACACAGTGGAGACACTGGAAGGGTCCCTGATGCTGTTAGCACCAATGATTGAAACGATGACTGTTAACAAAGATGTAATGCGAAAAGCGATTAATAACGACTTCTCAAATGCAACGGATATTGCTGATTATTTGGTAAGAAAAGGTCTGCCATTTAGGGATGCGCATGAAGTCATTGGGAAAATTGTTTTATATGCCATTCAGAAGCAAAAGTTCTTGCTTGATTTAAGTTTTGAGGAATATCAAGAGTTCAGTTCCTTATTTGAAGAGGATATCTATAAAGTTTTATCACCAGAGAATGTTGTTGCCGTTCGAAATAGCTTCGGAGGAACATCACCTGAACAGGTGGTAAAACAAATCGAGCTTGCTGAAAGTAAACTAGGTAAATAATCGGAAACCACCTAAGGGTGGTTTTTATTTGTATTACTGTCAAAAATATTAGATAATTCCCCCATATGATGTTTTATAAAGGAGGAAAATAATGAAATTACGTGTCTCAGTTGTTCAGTATCACTTACATACGATTCAGTCCTTTGAAGAATTTGCCGCACAATGCGAGCATTATATAAAAACCGCTGAAGAATTTGGAGCAGAGTTCGTTCTTTTCCCTGAGTTCTTCACCACACAGCTACTATCAATAGGAAATGGACAGGGCCAGAGTCTGACTATCAATGACTTACCTGGTTTCACAGGCCAATACCGAGAATTGTTCTCGAATTTTGCCAAACAAACCAACATGCACATCATTGCTGGTACACATGTTATCGAAAAGGGAGGCAAGCTTTATAATACGGCACATTTATTTTATCCGGATGGAAGGATTGGCGAGCAGGCAAAGCTCCATATTACCCCTACAGAAGTGAACGAGTGGAACATGGAGAAAGGTGCCAGCTTTCAAATTTTTGAAACGGACAAAGGGAAAATTGCCCTTCTCACCTGCTATGACATTGAGTTCCCTGAAATCGTCCGGATGGCAAAAGCAAAAGGAGCCGATGTTATATTCTGTCCTTCATGTACTGACGACCGTCATGGCTTCCATCGTGTTCGCTACACCAGCCATGCTCGGGCAGTTGAAAACCAGGTTTATGTTGTCTTAACCGGAACCGTTGGTGCGCTGCCAACCGTCGATTTCATGCGTGCTAATTTCGGTCAGGCTGTAATCATAACGCCAAATGATATTCCGTTCCCACCAAAAGGTATTCTTGTGGAAGGGGAACTGAACAACGATATGATTGTGACAGCAGACCTTGATCTGGAGTTATTATATGAAGTTAGAGAACGAGGATCCGTAACAACTTGGCGTGATCGTCGAACTGATTTATATCCGGATTGGGAAAAATAATGACGAAGGATGGAGCTGCATTTTATCATAGTGAATTCTTTGTTTTTGACCAAGAAAAGCCAATTCCAGTGGTCATTCGTAATTACACACAAGATGATTTTGACGCGCTCATTCAAATTCAGTCTGAATGCTTTCCACCGCCATTTCCATCGGAATTATGGTGGAATAAAGAGCAATTATCCAATCATGTTATGCTTTTTCCAGAGGGTGCTATATGTATTGAAGTGGAGGGTACATTAGCAGGTTCCCTTACAGGTCTTTGTGTCAATTTTGACCCTACCCATATGGAACATACATGGGAGGAAATGACAGATCATGGATACATTACAAATAATAATCCCAATGGTAACACACTATACATTGTGGATATCAGTGTACGGCCAAAGTTCCGAAAGCTTGGTCTTGGAAAACTGATGATGCAGGCCATGTATCATGTTGTGATTCAAAAAAAACTTGAGAGGCTGCTTGGCGGCGGAAGAATGCCTGGTTATCATAAACTGGCAGATACGATGACACCGGAGCGGTATTTAAATAAAGTCCTAAAAGGGGATTTAAAAGATCCTGTTATTACCTTTCTGCTTCGTTGCGGAAGAGTGCCAATTGGCATTGTAGAAAATTACCTTGATGATGAGGAATCCTGTCATTATGCTGCATTAATGGAGTGGAAAAATCCATTTCTAAAAGAATAGGGGAGTCTTAGCTGATGGAATATAAACGTATAACAAGTATTACAGATCCAAACTTTAAAAAACTTCATGACTTAATGAAAGATATTTTCCCGCCAGAGGAAGTATTAGAGTATGAATTATGGAAGGAACCTCTAGAAGACCCAGGTATTCGTGTATTTGTTGCTGTAAATGGCGATGAGGTTGTTGGGGCAACGGAGTATCGCTATTATCCAGATTGGAATATAGCAATGACAGATTTCACCATTATTAGTAAACCGGGTCTTAGCCTGGGACGATTTTTAGCACAAAACCGCTTAAAGGACTTGAACAAGCTTGCAGCTAAAAACGGTAAAGAACTTTTCGGTATGTTTGCTGAAATATATGACCCCTACCGGGTAGGTCATGAATTTGGCGGTGTCAAAGTTATGGATCCTTATGTGCGCCGCGAGGTTCTTTCGCATTTAGGTTATAAACGAATTGATTTAGACTATGTACATCCATCTTGGGAGAATAATGGTGAGGCTGTGAAAGGACTCGATTTTTGCTTTATGCCAATGAATGATGAGCTAGAATCTATATCTGCGGGACTTGTAGCTGATTTTCTTACTGACTATTACTCGATTCTTTCAAATAAGCCACAGGAATGGCTCGAAATGATTGAACATTTAAGGAGTAAGGAAACTATCTCCTTATTGCCGCTTTAATAGTAATTAATTCGGGAGTCTGTTATTACAGACTCTTATTTTTTTTACCATTATCCACAAACTTGTCCACATATTAAAACCTTATATTCTAGTACTCCACATACTTATACACATTATCCACAAGTAAAGGTTCTGATCTGAAATAACAGTGGAAATTCGTTTCTAATACAAACAGCTTATTAAGTTCACAACCTATTCATATTTCCAACATTATTATGTTAAAAAACTGTGAAATCGTTGTCATGGGTGTGGAACGGGAGTATAGTAAAGATGTAAAGGAGATAGTGAAAGCATTCACAATCGCCTGCATTTTTTAACCGGCTCCTATTGCCTTTAATGGCAGAATCTCTCTATAGGGCGCGATGATTTAATTAATTTTTCCCCCTTATATATTTTTAAAGAAGCAGGGATATCCTGCTTCTCTTTTTTTGCAGCAATAAAATGCTGCCTGCTTTTTTAAAAAGGGTTACTTTCTACGTTTATTTGTAACGCGCTGGTTGGCTGCATTTGCCCGTGCCATTGCTTCAAGGTCTGCATGATCCGCAAATTCAGCGGAATACTCCACATCGTTTCCATCTGATTTCATGTTCTTAGGTACCTGTGGAAGAGATGCTTTGTTTTTATCACGAGAATTATGTCCACGCGAACGACCCATTACAAAAACCCCTTTCAAAGTTGGCATTAAGGAACAAAAAGGTTCCCTTATATAGCATTTACTAATTAAAAGAGTTCATGAATGGAAAAAACTCCTTATCTAGCTCCTGTCGCCGATAAGCAGGCGCCTTCCGCTTATTTCTTACTTATAAACGAGTTTTTTTGTCATGGAAGCCGCCAGCACGGTCTGCCATTTTAAACTCACGTTGGTAGGATACCTCCTGCATACTTGTAAGTGAATATTTTCCTCTATCCTTATCTTTTTTCTTCTTTTCTGCCATATTTGCTCATTCCTTTCAACATTTAATTTTGTTAATCGTTAAAAAGCTTATGGGAAAAATTAAGCACATTCTCCATTTTTACCTTTTCAGAATGGAATGATACTCCATTGTTGAAAAAATATGATAAAGTATTGGTGAGGTGAATGATATGGCGGTTATTACAAAAATCACCACTCAGCAGAAAAACACAGATCGCTTTAATATTTTTATGGACGATGGAAAAGGTGAAGAATATGCCTTTAGTGTCGATAGTGCTGTATTGATTCGATTTGAATTAAAGAAAGGGATGGAGATTGATGAATTTTCCATCTTAGAGATACAATTTCAAGACGAAATCAGGAAGGCCTATAATCGTGCAGTTAATTATTTGGCAAGAAGAATGAGATCTGAAAAAGAGATAAAGGACTATCTTGCACAAAAGGAAATAGAAGAACCTATTATTAAAGAAGTTATTCATAAATTAGCTGCTCAAAAATATATTAATGATGAGGAATATGCCCTTTCTTTTGTAAGAACCCAAATGAATACGACAGATAAAGGTCCAGACTTAATCCGTATGGAGTTAAAAGAGAGAGGCATCAATGAGGGGATAATCAAACATGCAATAGCAGTTTACTCTGTAGAAGATCAAGTTGAAAAAGCTATTAAGGTGGCAGAAAAGTTAATAAAAAAGAGTTCAAAGGAATCTCAACGAATCGTTAAGCAAAAAGCAGAGCAATTCCTATTAAGGAAGGGCTACCCCTTCGATGTGATTCATCTGGCGCTAACTGAAGCAAATACCGATAAGGAACAAGATGAGGAAATGGAAGCCATAAGGTATCAAGGCGAAAAAACACAGCGAAAATATAGTAATTTTACCGGTTTTGAATACAGCCAAAAAATGAAACAAGCTCTTTTCCGTAAAGGATTTTCAATGGATTTGATTGAAAAATATTTAGAAGAAGTCGAAAAATCATGACGCAGTTCCGTCATGATTTTTTACTTTCAATGATAATCTCGTCCTGATCGTATTGCTCCATAATGATTTCAGCAACTTCATTAGGTGAACGAAAACGGGAAGTGTCGGCAACGTGAGTGCTCCCTTCCCAAAATGGGGTATCCATGCCGCCCATATATATGGCTTTTATTTTAATCGGGCTATTTTTGTACTCTTTTTGAAGGCTTTCGGTAAAGCCCCTAACAGCAAATTTACTTGCCGCATAAACAGCTTCATTCACTTTTCCTCTTAAACCCGCTGTTGAAATAATATTAATCAGCAGCCCTTCACCTTGTTCTTGCAGTAAAGGTAAGACAGCTTTTGTTATTAAAATCGTTCCGAGAACATTCGTGTTAAGTATTTCGCTGATTTCTTTCTCCGTTATGTTAACAAAAGGTCCGAAATGACCGACACCGGCATTGTTAACCAAACCAACAATTCTGTGTTTTTTGCTTATTTCTTTGATCTTTATCAAAATATCTGTTTCTTTTTGAACATCAAGAACAACGTAATCTGCCACACCACCTGCTTGTTCGATTTCGGATTTAACAGCAGTAAGTTTATCAAGAGTTCTCCCAGTCAATAAGACATGATAACCCTGCTGCGAAAATAATAAGGCTAATTCTTTCCCCAAGCCAGAACCTGCTCCGGTAACAATGATGGTTTTCATTTTCACTGAAATCTCTCCTTCAACCTTTATTATTTACATAAAAATAACTATACTAAAATAAGAGGAAAAACGAAAATGGGAGTGGACGATATGCAACAGGAGAAACGATATAGCACGATGACAGAGCATGAATTAAAGCAGGAAATTGCCCAGCTGTTAGAGAAGGGGAGAAAAGCGGAGCAAATGGGAATGGTTAGTGAATATGCTGTGCTTGAAAGAAAAGCAGCTATGGCTCGAGCCTACTTATTAGACCCTGCTAATTTTAAACCTGGTGAGATTTATGAGCTTGAAGGAGATCCTGGTAAATATTTTAAAATTGACTATATGAATGGTGTCTTTGCCTGGGGATACCGCTTAAAGGGTGATGGAAAAGAAGAAGCATTGCCAATTTCTATGCTAAAATGGTTAAAGTAAAAAAGACAAACCAGAGAGTAATATCTCTGGTTTATCTTTGTGCAGCCTTTAGGATTGCTTCCGGGTTTGGCGCTTTAAAATGATCAGGTCTTGGGATATCCGGGTTTCACCATTGATTTGAGAATGAGCATGCTTTGATTTAGCCCAAGGGGTTGTAAATGGCTTACCTTCATGAGTTTTCTGGTTTCCCATAGTTAAAACCTCCCAAAGTTTAGAAATACTCAGGTGTATCCTTTTCACGCTCACCAGAAGCCCGCATACGCTCTTGCGGATGGGTGTTGATAGTACCATCGGCTCGTCTTGAAGCATACTCTGCTTTCGCCCGTGGCTCTCCCTCTAGCTTATTGTTATTTTGGTTCGGGAAATTCCTTGCTTTATTTCTCACCATGTTGGTACCTCCATCAAAAGGGAATGAGAAACCGTGAAAAGCAAAGTGTCGTCACACCAGTGCTTACCACGTGATAATAGTATTCGACTTTTATGTTAAGGTTATGTTATAAGAAATTGGCAATGAGGTGAATGTATGAACGATTATCACGATAGATTAGCAAAGCTGTTGTTAGAAAAAAACGAATTGCTCTCCTACAATCAAGCCCTGACCTGGGTTGAGTTGATGTGTGAGGACTTTGAAACCACCGCTGCGAAGGCAGGAAGAGATTACCTAGGCAGTGAGATGACGGAAAGAATTGTTAAACAATGGATTGATACTTATGGGGAAAGGCTCCATGATTTTGTTGCCAAAAATCCAAAATATAGGGATTTCCTCATCCAAGATAAGAATAAAATAAATTAAAGGCGAGTGACTATAAATCACTCGCCTCTAACATTAACTAGGAATAATACTGAGCTTTTTACGGAGTTTCTGCTCACTGAACACCCAGCCGGTATAGGAACTAATTGGATTTAACTCTAAATCTAACTGTACTACTGCCACGAACGGATAATGTCCATTGCTTCGATATCTTAGATCAATAAAACGAACTTCGTAATAGTCATCGTACTCATCTAATTCCCATCGATAGACAGGCGAGAACGACAGGAAGGCAGCTAAGTTTTTATCTTTTTTAGCGGCTTCTAATACAGGTGTTTCCGGTACCGGCACTCGCTTAAAACGGTCTAGTATCTCGACATTCGTTCCTACCGCTTTGCCGACAAAGAACTCCCCTTCGTTCATCGCAGCAATTCTCCAAAGATGAAACTTCATAGTTGGTGCAATTATGATTTCCGTTGCGTCTGGAATTAACTTCTTAACTTCTGCCTTAACTTTACCTTGAGCATAAAACCGAAGGAGGTAATATCCAAATAACACGACAAACATCGTTAAAAATGTATAACCGGGATCTGCACCAAAAACCCAAATAATAATGGCGACTATGTGAATTCCAAAGATAATTGGGTCAAAGGTATTAATTACTCCAAGCGCAACCCATTTTGACGTAAATGGTCTAAGAGCCTGCGTACCATAGGCGTTAAAAATGTCTACAAACACATGGATAAACACCGCTGCAAACGTCCACCCCCACAGGTGGAGAAGATTTGCATTAGGAAAAAAAGGATAAATCACTGCTAAAAGAATAAGAGGCCATATAAGTATAGCTGGAATAGAATGGGTGACTCCTCTATGATTACGAATATAGATGGCATTATTTCTTAACTTTAAAACGGTATCAATATCAGGTATTTGTGAGCCTGCAATCGTAGCAATTAATACACTTGTTGCCGTTACAGAGCTGCCAGCTACTATAGGATCAAGAGTAGCCAGACCGCCAAGTGCAATTCCCATTACAACATGAGTTCCAGTATCCAAAAGGAAAATTCCTCCTTTAATAAAATCTTGTCAAAATCAATAATATGGCTTATCGTTAAAAAATGCTTATTATTATATTCCCTTAATTCTTTTTGTTTAACAGGCTGGAGGCATTTTTGTAATGGTAAATGAGTTGAAAAATATAGAAAAAGTCTCAATAGAAAATTTTCAAGAAGATTTAATCTCCTGGTTTAAAGCCGAACAACGCGAATTGCCATGGAGAAAAGATCAAGACCCTTATAAAGTATGGGTGTCAGAAATCATGCTGCAGCAAACAAGAGTAGATACGGTTATTCCTTATTTTAATCGATTTATTGAATGGTTTCCAACTATAGAAGACCTTGCGAATGCAAATGATGATAAAGTTCTTAAAGCATGGGAAGGACTAGGTTATTATTCGCGAGTACGAAATTTACATTCAGCTGTAAAAGAAGTAAACGAAAAATACGATGGTCAGGTACCAAATACTCCAAAAGAAATTTCGAACCTTAAGGGGGTTGGTCCCTACACGGCTGGAGCAATTTTAAGTATTGCCTATGGTATACCTGAACCCGCAGTGGATGGTAATGTCATGAGGGTTTTATCACGAATCCTCTCGATTTGGGAGGATATCGCAAAGCCATCTACTAGGAAGATATTTGAAAATGCTGTTAGACAGCTAATCTCCCATGAAGATCCTTCTGCGTTTAATCAGGCATTAATGGAACTTGGCGCATTAATTTGCACGCCAACGTCGCCTTCTTGTTTACTCTGCCCTGTACGGGATCATTGTCAAGGTTTTCATGAGGGAGTAGAGTCAGAACTTCCAATTAAGACGAAAAAGAACTCACAAAAAAATGTTGAACTAGCAGCAATTATTGTAAAAAATGAAATGGGAAAAGTTCTAATTCATAAACGTCCTGAAACTGGATTATTAGCAAATTTATGGGAGTTTCCAAATGTTGAAATTCATCAACCGTTACTGATGGATCGTACTCAAATCACTGATCTTTTCAAAGATTCCTTTGATATGAATATTATGCTTGATAAAGGTATTGGTCAAATAGAACACATTTTTTCCCATTTAATTTGGAATATCCGTGTATTTACAGGAACAATTGGTTCCGATTTTTCTGAAGGTAATGGTTGGAAATTTATTTCCTTAGATGAAATGGAAGACTATGCCTTTCCGGTTTCTTATCATAAAATCCTAAAGCTATATAATGATTATACAAAAAAATGAACGCCACAAGGTTCCTGGCGTTCTTTTTTTATAATTTTATTCCGCCGCGACTTTCAATTTCTTCAATAATTTCCCGATGAATGGTAACTCCTTCACTGTTTAAATAAGGTGCGATTTGCTGGAGTGAGTGATGAAAAAAAGCAAGTTCATTTTCATTCCAATCCGCTTTAGACATCATTGATAGCTCTGTCATGTCCCGTCCTGTATACATAATCGACTTCCTTTCCAATGGGATTCATCCAGCTTATTGTTTTGTAATTAATTGTCTTCTATTCATAGAAAAGCTAAAATGAAAAGAACACGAAAATAAAAGGGGTAAAGGTATATGACACAAAAAGTAGCACTTATAACAGGAAGCAGCAGAGGAATAGGGAAGGCCACAGCCTTAAGGCTTGCTCAAGCCGGGTATGATATTGTCATCAACTATGCAAGAAGTAAAAGTTCTGCACTTAAAGTAGCAGAGGAAATTGAAGCATTAGGCAGAAAGGTTTTAGTGGTAAAAGCGAATGTCGGGGATGTCAGTAAAATTAAGGCTATGTTCCAACAAATCGATGAAGAATTTGGCAGGTTAGATATTTTTGTTAATAATGCTGCCTCTGGAGTTCAGCGTCCTATTATGGAACTAGAAGAAAATCACTGGGATTGGACCTTAAATATTAACAGCAAGGCATTATTGTTCTGTGCTCAGGAAGCAGCAAAGTTAATGGAGAAAAATGGTGGCGGCAAGATTGTCAGCATAAGTTCTTTAGGGTCGATTCGTTACTTAGAAAATTACACCGTAGTAGGTGTTTCTAAAGCCGCGTTAGAAGCCTTAACGAGGTATTTAGCAGTTGAGTTAGCAGCTAAAAATATTGTTGTAAATGCGGTCTCTGGCGGAGCTGTCGATACAGAAGCATTAACTCATTTCCCAAACCGCGAGGAGCTTCTTCAGGAGGCAAAGGAGAAAACTCCAGCAGGGCGTATGGTGGAAATTGAGGACATGGTAAATTGCGTTATGTTCCTATTGTCAGAAGAATCCAGCATGATTAGGGGCCAAACAATAATTGTTGATGGCGGAATTTCCTTACTCGTTTAATTATTTTTTTTAAGAATTTTTTAGGATAATCTCCACGAAAGGGGACATATTAATTTCGTGGAGGTGATTAACATGGCAAACAATCAACAACCAAACAAAACTTCAGCTGGAACGAACATCCAAGAAGTTAGACAACAAAACGCTCAATCTCAAGGCGGTGCAGGTGCAGCTGGCCAATTCGGAACTGAATTTGCAAGCGAAACTAACGCTGCTGAAGTGAAAAAGCAAAACCAACAATCTCAAGCTAATAAAAACCAAGGCGGTTCTGGCCAATTTGGTCAAAGCTAAAATGAAATCGTAAGAAGAAGGCGCTCTTATTCGTATAGAGCGCCTTCTTTCTGTTTGTCTAGCTTCAGCGCCTGGGGGCTCGGGGTTCCGCTATTCGGCCATTCGACAAAACTTCTCTTCAGTCTACATAAGTAGTCAAAGGATAAATCTATTTATTAAAGAATACATATTAGGAAGTAAAAATAAGGCGGTGTGGTAAATGGATCATTTTAACCGTTTAGTATCTGAGCAGATGATGACAATGGAAAAATTACTATACCTTCAAGGTGAGCTTGAGCGGTGTCAAGAAATTGAAGAACAACTACAGACTCTGCAAAATGAAACGGAGTTAGAGAGTGTCCAATTTGATATTAATCAAATGAAAAAAGAGTTAAAAGAGATTCAGGAAATCTTCGAAAAACAAACGGAGGAAGTCATCCAATCCTATCGTGAAACTGATTTAGAACCGTCAATATAGGTCAAAAATCAAAAAAAAATTGAAAAATATGCAAATTTCTTCAAAGAGTCATTGAAATCAATGGCTCTTTTGTTTTAAATTCTTTACTCAACCGTTATAATAATAAGAAATAGTAAATGAACTTTGTTGCCATTTGTCGTTAATTGCAGGAAGAAAGGTTACAAAGCGTTTAGGAAGGAAGAAGGGGAGAATCATGGGCGTACCCATCGAAGGTGAACCAATACAAATACATAGCTATAAGCACAATGGGCACATCCATCGCGTCTGGGAAGAAACGACCGTTTTAAAAGGATCGCAAAATCTGGTAATTGGCGGGAATGATCGCACAATTGTTACGGAGTCAGATGGAAGAACATGGATTACAAGAGAACCAGCGATTTGTTATTTTCATTCACAGTATTGGTTTAACATTATTGGGATGATTCGTGAAGATGGTATTTATTACTATTGTAATCTCAGCTCACCATTTATTTTTGATGGTGAAGCAGTTAAATATATTGATTATGATCTTGATATTAAGGTATTCCCTGATATGACGTTTAATTTGTTAGACGAGGATGAATATGAACGGCACCGTCGTGAGATGAAGTATCCTGAGGTTATTGACCAAATCCTGAAAAGAAATGTCGAAAAGCTCATTCAGTGGATTCGACAGCGTAAAGGACCATTTGCGCCAGATTTTATTGATATCTGGTATGAGCGTTATTTAACCTACAGACGTTAATGGAAGAATGTTTCGGAAAGATGATGAAGGCACCTACACGTATTGTAGCTGTCTTCATCATCTTTCCCTGTTCTTATTAATGTGACAGCGCAGAAAGAGGGGCCAATCTTGAGCAGTGTTCGCAGATATCTCGAATTTGTTAAGCCATATCGCCTTCAAATTATAGGGACGATTATTATCGGGGTTTTAAAATTCGCTATCCCACTTATGATACCCATGCTCATTAAGTATGTAGTGGATGATATTATTGGGGCAAGTGGTTTAACAAATGATGAGAAATTAAATAAATTACTAATCATAATGGGAATTATGATTGTTGTTTTTGTCGTAGTAAGGCCGCCGATTGAGTATTATCGTCAATATTTTGCCCAATGGACGTCAAGTAAAATTCTATACGATATCCGTGATCGGATGTATACACATATCCAGAAACTCAGCTTTAAGTATTATGCCAACACACGGTCAGGAGAAGTTATTTCTCGCGTTATTAATGATGTTGAGCAGACGAAAACATTTGTTATTACTGGCCTTATGAATCTTTGGCTCGATATCGCGACGATTATTATTGCCATCATTATTATGTTTTACATGAATGTGAGTCTTACTTTTGTATCCATCCTGCTATTTCCGTTATATGCGATCTCTATCAAGTACTTTTTTGGTAATCTTCGTAAGCTTACCCGGTCGCGCTCACAAGCACTTGCTGAAGTACAAAGCTATTTACATGAACGGGTTCAAGGGATGCCAGTGATTAAAAGCTTTGCGATTGAAGAGTTTGAACAAAAGCAGTTTGACGTACAAAATAAGAATTTTTTAGATAAGGCATTAGAGCACACGAGCTGGAATGCAAAGGCATTTGCGGCCGTTAACACAATTACCGATATCGCACCTTTGCTCGTTATCGGATACTCAGCTTACCTTGTTATTCAAGGAAGTTTAACACTGGGAACAATGATTGCGTTTTTTGCTTATATTGATAAATTGTACAATCCGTTAAGAAGGCTTGTGAATTCTTCCACAACCCTTACGCAGTCATTCGCATCAATGGATAGGGTATTTGAATTCCTTGATGAGAAATATGATATTGTCGATGCTCCTAATGCGGTTGAGTGTAAGGATGTGAAGGGGGACATTACGTTTGATCATGTTCAATTTACCTACAATGAATCAGAGGAAATGATTCTGAAGAATATAAACCTTGATGTGAAAAAAGGGGAGACGATTGCCCTTGTTGGGATGAGCGGTGGAGGAAAGTCGACACTCGTCAGCCTGATTCCTCGTTTCTACGATGTCACTGAGGGGAAAATTCTATTAGATGGAGTAGATATCCGTCATTTCAATGTTCAGTCCCTACGAGACAAAATTGGCGTAGTTTTTCAGGACAATATCTTATTTAGTGAATCTGTAAAGAACAATATCTTATTAGGGAAACCTGGCGCAACGGATGATGAGGTATATGAAGCTGCCAAAGCGGCAAATGCGCATGATTTTATCGTGAATCTTGCAAATGGGTATGATACGAAGGTCGGCGAAAGAGGCGTTAAGCTTTCAGGTGGTCAAAAGCAAAGAGTGGCCATTGCCCGAGTATTTTTACGGAACCCGCCGATTTTGCTATTAGATGAGGCAACTTCAGCTCTTGATTTAGAGAGTGAACATCTTATTCAAGAAGCACTTGATAAGCTGGCCAGGGATCGGACGACATTTGTTGTAGCCCATAGGTTATCCACCATCACACACGCTGATCGAATTGTCTTAATCGAACATGGTAAAATTGTCGAAGTGGGCCAACATGAAGAATTAATGGCGAAACAGGGCAATTATTATAAATTATTTCAAGTCCAGCAGCTTGAACAGCATAATGAAAAAACACCGCTGCAGGCATAGAATAGAACAGCAAAAATGACGTATGTAATTGGCATACGTCATTTTTTATGGATTAGTGTCTAAGATACGAGTGTGGATCAAATCCTGATTTTGTTTGTATTTTTGTAAAATCGGAAGATGAAAGCCCGAGAATAGCTAAAAGAGGTCACTCATAAGGTGAATGAGAGCCTGAGAAAAAGTTAAATGAAGAAAGAGCGGTCACTCATCCAACTTGGATGAGTATCGCTCTTAACGTCTAATTCATCTAGAGTTAATGTCCGTGAGAACTGAAATTATTTAAAATTGTATTATATTCTTGGTCACTAATAATCCCTAACTTTTTACATACGTAGGAATTTAATAAGATTTTTTTCTTTATTCGTTTAGTTGGAGACACCCTTATCACTCCCTTTATTCTTATTGTATTTCACACCCGCAAAAAAGTTTCCTTTAACCAAAAAAATCCCTAAATGAAAAGTATTGCCTATATAATACTTTTGGAATTACTCACTTTAATTGGACTTTATCGACTCATTGATTACTTCTTAAATAAAACAGGTGAAAAATCTACATCTTCTATCCATATGTTCGCATCTTTCTGCATATCATGCTGTATCCATACATCACCTTTGTAATTTTTGTCTTGCCTACGTACCCATGTGAGATAAGATTCAACGACCTGAGGATTTACATCTAACTCATTTTCTTTTGGAAATGTGATTTGATTCTGAGTGCCTGAGGCTAAATCTATCTCATATAGAGAGGTGAACATTGTGGGAACTGGCCCCTCTTCCCACGCTTTGTTTTCCTGTGACCGCGCGACAATCACTTTTGAAGGTGACAGCCACTCTAAATCTAGGTCTACATATCCTTTCGGTGTATATTCTACCTGTTTGGTGGATGCCTCTATATCAGCAACTTTAGTAATTTTATTTTTAACAAAAAACCGTCCTTCTCCCGAAATATAAGCTAATTGGTTGGCTTGTGGTGCCCACTTAAACCAGTCACTAAATCCTAACATCCTACCAATGTCCTTGAACATTTTTCCATCAGAGGATAATACACATAAAGGGTTACTGTCCATGGCCCAAGAAGGTGTAGGAGTGCCGAGAAAGCTGACCCATTTTCCGTCATGACTCCACTTAAAATCACCAACATTAACGGCAAATAAATCATTTTCATCTATTTGGATTGAGTACAATAGCTTAGCTTTTTTCTCATTAAGATTCATATCCTTTGGAATTTGGTACAACTTAATTGGTTCCCAGCCCGTAGGAAGTCGACCAGATTGAGTAGAAACAATATACTCTTTACCGTTTGGAAACCATGCGAATTCACTAACACCTAACGAAACATTTTCAAATCCATATGGCCTGCCATCCTTTGTCTTTGTAACATTTAGGACCCAGCCAGATAAATAAGCTAGCTCATTTGCAACAGGGGACCACCTAAATAAAGAAGTCTCAATGATGGGATACGGTTTATAGTTTTCTTTTTTCTTTGTATCGTAAATCCAGAGATTTGATTTTTCACCCTGCTCATCACCGTCTATGTATGCAATAAACCTACCATCATAGGACCACTGGGGAGAATTGACATATTTATTTGTTGTGAGCTGTACTTCTTGATCTCCGTCTTTCATCCATAACTGATGGTCACGAACAAACGCTGCCTTTACTGGTACTTCTGCCTTAGTCACAGAAATAAACTGAAATATGAAAAGCAATATAAGGAATAAAACTTTTATTGGCATGGCATTCCCTCCTACTAAGTAGATTTTCCTAATAGATTCAAGTGATGCCTAGTTTTGGCTGTTTTTCCTAGATATTGAGAGGATAATGAATAATAAATCATACATGAAAAATTGAGAGGATTGAATTATTTGAGGTTTTTCCTAGCTATTCCACTAATTTTGATTGGAAGTATTTTGGTTGGGTTAACAATTGATGACATCGGAGATATAGGTAATATAATTATGCATATTATAGGGTTTGGTTGTCTTTTAGGTGCTATCGTAATTGGAAGAAGCAAGAAAGAAAAACTAAAAAAACAATCTTAACCTAAAAAAAACTTACCCCTCCGGTAAGTTTTCTTTATTTATTCAATTTCCTTCTGTTCAATGGATACCTCATTGTGATGAAAAGAGTGAAAGCTGGTAATTAAGGTATCAAGATGTTCGACCTGTTCCCCGTAATCAATAATGGAAGAAATGATTTGCATCGTATGATATAAATGCGGATCGTCTTGGCCGCCGAAGAGCTTTTGATGGGCCAAAAACAGATCAAATAGTTCTTTCTTATTAATACAATTACTATCCTCACTATCCAAGGGAGTTGGAACTTTGCCAATAAACCGGAGCATTAACTGCTCATGATGGTAAATGACACTGTCGAGCTGTTCCTGTATGGATTGTTGAAAGTTTTCAGGGAGATGAAGCATTTCATTTTCAAATCGATGAAGTTTCTTTAATGTATCAAGTGCCTTTTTGGCAGCGGATGTCATTTGTCTAAAAATCACCAGTTTTCTCGATTTCTCTAGACTAGTTTTTTTGAAATAACTTCTTTCCTCTTTATACAATAAATAAAACTGACTCATTTTCATTAAATTATCTTTTAGTTTTTCAATATCGGCTTTTAACAGATTGTGGTCGAAGTCATGCCGAGTACTTAATCGTATCCAGCGAATAATTTCCTCTGTTGTCTCTGATATCCTAAAATAAAGCTTATTTTCATATTTTGGAGGCAGGAAGACAAGGTTGACGACAAAGGCTGAAAATACCCCAATCATAATCGTTGAGAAACGAATTCCTGCGAATGGAATAAAGTCAGTGCCAGGGGTTTCCATAATTGAAACTAGCGTTACAAGAGAAAGTCCGATTGTATTCTCAATTTTTAATTTAAGATTGATAATAATAACAATCACGGCGGCTAAACCAATGATGATAATGTGATTTCCTAGTAGGAGGACAAACATGACTGCAAGAATTGCCCCAATTAAATTTCCTTGTATTTGTTCAACAATCGTTAAAAAAGAACGATAAATGGTTGGCTGAATCGCAAAGATTGCAGCAATACCTGCCAATACAGGAGAGGGTGAGTGTAGCAGCTGTGCTAAATAAAGGGATAAAACAATTGCAATTCCCGTTTTGAAAATGCGGGCACCTAACTTCATTCTAAATAATTTCCTTTCAAATTTAAGTCGTGTGTACTTAGTTTACTTCATAATGAACAAATACGTACTATACATGGATTAAAACATTTAATCAAGAGATATTGTATGAATTTATGTAAGTAATAGTTAAAGATATTTTCCAAAACGCAAAAAAGAACGTCCGCGGTAAAATGCGAACGTTCTTTTCGTATCATTCTGTAGATACAGCTGGATCAGCCTGTTCTTTTACTGGAACAATTTGAATAAAGTGATCTTCTGGGTTAGAGAGAAGTGCTCGAAGCTGAGTAGCTTCTTCTGTCTGACCATCATTAGCCAATACATCTGTATATTTACCGAGAAGCTCATTTACATCTTTTTTCCCATTTTCGGTTAAGCTCATGACTGAAACCTTTGCACCTTTAGCAATCCTTCTCATAATCGCTTGGGCTGTTAAACCAACCTCAGGCTGTTGACGCACATAAACGACTCCACCAGTCATACCTGCACAAATCCAAGGACCTGGATCTCCTAAAACTAAGCCGCGGCCATTTGTCATGTATTCAAATGCAAAGCCTTTAATATTTGCATTTGCTCCAATATTTCCAGCTTCATTTTCAGGCAGTGGCTGCTTAACAGAGCCGCCAATAATTAAATCAGCACCTGAAAGACGGATTCCAGCACGAGCGTCAGCATTACCCTGAGCTACTAGCAGCCCTTTTTGTGCCCCATATCCGAACCCTTTTCCGACAGAACCATTATAATAGTTGCCATTTTTTCCTTTTGATTTAAGAATAAAGATATTCCCGCCAAAAGATGTTTTTCCAACACCATCTTGACCGCCGCCATTAACAGTGATTTCAATACCGCCGCTATTATAAGCACCTAGGCCGTTTCCAGGAATGGAACCATTCTTGTACTTAAGCTGCACAGGAGGAAGCTGCAGGTATGAACCATCAAGTCTTCCTCGAACTCGGTGACAGGAAACCCTGCTTCCTAAGACGCGTTGTTCTGAAGTAACACTGTCAAATTCGCGAGAAGAATGTAATTGTTCAACGCTTGCGTCTAAATACTCGGCACCAACGGCCACTTGCATTTGGACTTCTTGGAAAGCCTTTGTTTCTTCTGATTTTGAGAATTGGCTAATTTCAAGCGGTTTTAATAGATAAGATAGGCTAAGCTGATTCTTTCCTTTCACCTGTTCTAATAATTCAGAACGTCCAACTGCATCCTGCAAGTTTGTAATTCCAACAGAAGCGGCAAGTGCTTTTAACTCACTTCCAAAGGATGAAAATAGATTCATGATGCCATTTACAGCTAAGTCCAACTGACGTGGAACAAAGCGGCGAAGTCCATGTTCTTTAGCTTGAACCTCAGATTCAATTTGGGTAGCAATACCAACATGACATGTATCTAAATGACATCCACGGCAAGTGGTACAGCCGATTGCCAGCATGGAAAGAGTTCCAAAACCAACGCGGTTTGCACCAAGGAGCATAACCTTCATGACGTCCATGGCACTCTTCATACCGCCATCTGCCCAAATCTCTACTTTATTACGAAGTCCACTTTCAAGCAGAGCATTATGGGCTGCCTTTACACCGATTTCGACAGGAAGTCCAACGTGCTGAAGGGCATGGATTCTGGCTGCACCTGTACCACCGTCAAATCCGCTTAAGGTGATGATATCAGCACCTGCTTTAGCAATACCAACAGCAATGGTACCGATATTTGGGACAACAGGTACTTTTACCGCAATTTTCGCTTGGTCATTACCTGTTTTTAATTCTAGAATCATTTGGGCTAAATCTTCTATTGAATAGATATCATGGTTGTTTGATGGTGAAATTAGATCTGATCCAAGTGTAGCGTTACGTGCAGCAGCAACCTTAGCTGTTACCTTTGAACCAGGTAAGTGACCGCCTTCACCAGGCTTTGCACCCTGCCCAATTTTAATTTCTAATAGATTAGAAGAGTTTAAAAGCTCAGCATTTACTCCAAATCGTCCAGAGGCAATCTGCTGGCCTCTCGTTTTTGGATATTTACCCAGCATATCTTTGATTTCTCCGCCTTCACCATTTAGACTGACCATGTTTAGGCGATCAGCACCTTCAGCGTAAGCTCTAAAGGCAGTCTCATTTTGTGAGCCAAACGACATAGAAGAAATAATAAATGGCAAATCATGCTCGCCGACTGTAATATCAACGTCCGTTGGGGAAATGGCTTGATTGCTCTTCTTTAATTGAACTAAATGACGAATCGTTGTTGGATTCTGCTCTTCTTGTTCACTAATTTTATCACGGTAAGCACTATAGTCACCTGTTGCAGCAACTTCACCTATAGCTTTCCAAATACGAGGGAAGAGGTGGAAGGTTTTCCCGACTCTTTCCTTCTCATTATGGTAATCCTCAGCTCTTTGAAAAGCATCATTCTTCATTGCTGCATAATTATTCTCAATCTCAGCAGATCCAAAAAAGTTAACGATATTTAATACATTTGCAATCTCTTCGTGCAGACCGATACTTGAGAAGAGTCTGCCATAGCCGCGTAATTCGTGAATACCAATAGTTGAAATTACTTTTTCAAGCCCCTTAGATAATGCACTATAAAGGTTAATTAAAGGTTTATTGGATTCATCGAGCACTGTCATGAACATGTAGTAGGGGCTGATTAAATCTGCACCTAATCCAAAAACAGTTATCATGTCGTGCAGAGAACGAATGGATGCAGAGCGTAGCAAGATAGAACAATTTCTTCTTAATTCTGCCTTTACCAATGCTTGATCGATAGCAGCTGTAACTAAATGTGGATCAATCCAATAAAAGTCTTCCTGATGTGCGTTCGCATCGTCAAGAACGATTAAACTCTTTCCAGAAAGTACAGCTTTAACGGCTTCTTCAGAAATTCTTGTTAATGCAGTATCAATGTTCTCGTCTTTTCTAAAGGTTGTAGAAATAAACGCAACCAGCTTTTCTTTTTGGAAATATTGTACCACTTGATCGAAGCTCGGTTGGCCAATAGTCTCGGAACAGCTATAACCTGCTTTGCCTTCTAATAGAAGGGGAGTGGTTAACTCAAGAACAGTTTCTGTTTTTTCATTTTTAAATAAATCAGGACGCTTCCCAATAATCACTCGTGTGGAAAAATGCTCCGTTTCTCGGTCGCGGTCAATCGCAGGATTCGTAACAACTGCTACACTTTCTTTAAAATAATCTGCAAGGTTTTTACGCTCAGGATTAAGAGCTGCAAGTGGTGCATCATGCCCAAGGGAACGAATCGGCTCAACACCTTTTTCAGCCATTTGCTCAATTAATTGAATGTGGTCTCTTTCCCAGCCAAATGCCTTATATTGCCCATTGTGTATTTTATCTGGATAATTCATCGTAATTGTTTTTTCTAAAGCAGGTGCTTGTAAACGAACTCTTGAACCCTGTAGATTCAAGCGATTTGAATAACGGTTATAAACTTCTCTTTGAAATTTGTCCTGCTGGTAAACTTCTAATTTACTATTGCTCCACTTAAAGCCAACTTTTTCACCAGGAGCTAGCGGCTTAGGGTCATTGACATACTCACTCGAAGGAATGATGCCTGGTTCAGATGAGAATAAATAAGAAGTTTCAGTTTCGAGCATCCAAAGTGGCCGTAGACCTAGGGCATCGACACTAAAAACAGCTTCATTCCCAAATCTAGAAATAATGCCGGCAGGACCTTGGGCAAAATGCCCCCATGCTTCGCGAATATAAGTATATAAATCTTGTAAATCTTCTGAGTAGGCTTTAATTTCATTGATAATTGGCGGGAATAATAGGTCGATTGCCTCGAATAGCGTATATCCTTCACGGCAAATCAATGTTTCCATTGTCCGGCTTAGATCTTGTGAGTCACTGCCATCTTTAACGAGTGGAACACCAATCATTCTCGCTTCATCACGAAGCTTTGCGATGGTGTTAATTTCCCCATTGTGTCCAAGAACACTAAATGGCTGAACTCGGAAAAAGCTTGAAAGTGTATTGGTGGAATAGCGGTTATGGCCAAGTGTTACGGTTGAGGCAACAACGGGACTGGCTAAATCCATATAGTAGCGAGGAAGAATATCTCCGGCACCCATAACTTTATAAACAGCATGATTTTGGCTTAAGGATGCAACATGAACATATTCATTGGTTTCAAAATCGATAATCGCCTCGAATAATACCTTAGTTAATTCTTGCCCTGCCTTTTTGGAGATACATGCAAACTGCCAGAAAACTGGATTTTCTTGAATGGCGATTGGGCCGAGAGCACTAGAGTCGGTAACTTGATTTGATTCAAAGATAATTTCTAAATCGTAGTTTTTTAGTTTTTGAAGTAATTCTTGTTTAATAGAGTCCCAGTTAGCTTTTAGGCTGATAAAAACATGACCAACAGCAAAGCTATCTGTGTCAGCTAAGGAGGGATCAACATTTGCATTTTGTAACTTTTCTTTCCATAGAGCCTTAGGAATATCAACATGAATTCCAACACCATCGCCCTCACCGTTTATAAAACCAGCACGATGATTCATCGTAACAAGAGCATCTATGCAATCAAAAATGTTTTTTCTAGTAGGCTGCTTGTTCTTTTCAAGACAAGCTACAATTCCGCAGGCATCATGTTCATGCTTATGGAAATCTTTAAAAAGGGAAGGATTCCATCTTTCTGTCATATAATTTGGCTTCAGCGAAATTTCCTCTAAAGCCGCTCACCTCCTATTAGCTTATTAATGTAAGAATTGTTGACAAAAAATTGAGGGCACAACTAAATAAGATTGCGTGAAAATAATATATCATATGAATTTTCAGAAATCAAATAAATATACAAGAATGTGGATAGAAAATTGAGGAAATTTAGATGGTTTTTTTAAATGAAAGTTATAATGTAAACGTTTTCAAAGTGACGGATATAAATAGAGAGTGATTACCACTCTCTATTAATGAATAAAAAATGTATATTTATTCGTCTGCGAGTAAGGAAAATGCATTATTTACGGCATGAAGTGTTGCTTCGATGTCCTCTTCTGTATGTGCAATGGTTAAGAACCAGGCTTCGTATTTAGAAGGAGCCAAATTAATTCCTTGTTGCAGCATTAACTTGAAGAACCTGCCAAACATTTCACCGTCTGTATTTTCTGCTTGCTCATAGTTTTCAATTTTTTCATTTGTAAAATAAACGGTAAAAGCACCTTTTAAACGATTCATCGTAATTTGAATACCGTGCTCTTTTGCAGCTTCTAGAATGCCTTCCTCAAGCATTGCCCCTAAACGATCAAGGTAGTCATATACTCCTTCTTGCTTTAATACATCAAGACACGCGATTCCAGAAAGAATGGAGGCTGGATTCCCTGCCATCGTTCCTGCTTGATAGGCAGGTCCTAGTGGTGCCACTCGTTCCATAATTTCCTTACGTCCACCATATGCTCCAATTGGCAGACCCCCGCCAATAATTTTCCCTAGGGCTGTTAGATCGGGCCGAATACCTAATAAATCCTGTGCACCTCCATACATAAAGCGGAAAGCGGTAATAACTTCGTCATAGATAACAAGTGCGCCTGCAGCATGGGTAAGATCGTTCACCTGCTGTAAGAATCCAGGTTTTGGTTCCACAATTCCAAAGTTCCCAACAATGGGTTCCACTAAAACCGCTGCAATTTGGTCGCCCCATTTGTCTAATGCTTCTTTAAAAGGCCCAATATCATTAAATGGAACCGTAATGACTTCTTGGGCAATACTCTTTGGAACACCAGCTGAATCAGGGGTTCCGAGCGTAGCTGGCCCTGACCCGGCAGCAACAAGAACAAGATCAGAGTGACCATGATAACATCCGGCAAACTTAATAATCTTATCTCTGCCAGTATAGGCACGGGCAACACGAATCGTTGTCATGACTGCTTCAGTGCCTGAGTTCACAAACCTAACTTTTTCTAAAAAAGGCATGGCTTCCTTCAGCATCTTTGCAAACTTTACCTCATGCGGGGTAGGAGTGCCATATAGAACTCCGCTCTCTGCAGCCTTTTTGATGGCTTCTGTTATATGTGGATGAGCATGTCCTGTAATGATTGGGCCATAAGCTGCAAGGTAATCGATGTACTGATTTCCGTCGACATCCCAAAAATAGGCGCCTTGAGCACGCTCCATAACGACTGGAGCACCGCCACCTACCGCTTTGTATGAACGAGAGGGGCTGTTTACCCCGCCAACGATATGTTCCAACGCTTCATTATGTATTCGTTCTGAATTTGTAAGTTGCATTATTTTTCCTCCTTGAAATGGATTCCTTCCTATAATAGCACTTTTTTAATCAATTTTTATTTGTTTTACTTTTGAAAAATTTTTACGGTCCCGCCACTTTAGCAAGGATTGTTGATATTTTATCGTCCAAGCCTGCATAGAATGAGACTAATGACGTCAATTGGGGTGGCTGCTGATGTTCTATTTCTTATTGCCAATTGTTATCTTCTGTATTTTTATGAGTATAAGAACATTGTTTGTACCAAATACAATAAAAGGGAAGTTTGTATCAATAGAAAATGCACTTTTTTTAGGATCCATCTATCTTACGGTTATTCTTGGGTTTGGACTTATCTATTTATTGTTTGAATTAAAGGGTGTGTCATTGCTCGTAGAAACAAATCATGAAAATAACTATAACTTGTTTGAAACAAGCTTTTATTTCAGTGCAATGACATTGTTTTCTGTTGGGAATGGAGATGTTGTGCCACACGGGTTGGGCAGAATGGTTGCAGTTGTCGAGGCTTTAATTGGTTATACACTGCCTGCAGCGTTTGTAGCACGTGCATTAATGGACAGAGAAGTTAAAGAAATTAAATAGTTGTATTGTTGATAATGTTTGGTTAGGCTTATGGAAGAGAATATTTTCCATGAGGTGATTAAGTTATGGCAATAGAGTTAGGGAAGCAAGCACCAGATTTTGAACTATTAGCAAGTAATGGTGAAAAAGTAAAACTGTCAGATCTTAAAGGTGAAAATGTAGTATTGTATTTCTATCCAAAGGATATGACACCTGGCTGTACCACTCAAGCATGTGACTTCAGAGATCTTCACAATGACTTTGCACAGCTAAATTGCACGATTATTGGAATCAGTCCAGACCCTATAGGTAAACATGAAAAGTTTATTGAAAAGTATAACTTACCCTTTTTACTATTATTTGATGAAGACCATCATGTTTCTGAACTGTACGAGGTTTGGAAATTAAAAAAGAATTTTGGTAAAGAGTATATGGGGATTGAAAGATCTACCTTTGTCATTGATAAAGAAGGTAAATTAGCGAAAGAATGGCGAAAAGTGAAAGTAAAAGGGCATGTTGAAGAAGCGTTGCAGTATGTAAAAGAGAATTTAGCTTAGTGTCCTCTGACAATAGTTCTTTGCTGACACGAAAGAGCTTTACTTCAATAAGAAGTGAGGCTTTTTTGTATGCAGAAAAAGCGGGGAAAATCCCCCGCTTGTCATCGATAACCGAAACTTACTGAAATTTCTTTGCTGATATCTATCAAATAACGAGATAGTTCATTTTGTTCGTTTTGAGGAATAACCTCAGAAAATCCTACAACAGTTACAGACCCAAGAAGTTTTTTCTGATAGTTTAATACCGGAATGGAAACGGATGAGACCGATGGTACTAATGGTTCCCTTGCGAAGGCAATTTCTTTCTCTCTTATGATTTTACATTCGTCTTCAAGCAAATCTACCTTTTCTGGAGGAATTTGCATAAATTCTTTCTCTTTCCATTCACGAATCATTTGCTCATCCATGAAGGCCATGAACACTTTGCCTGATGCAGAACGTAAAGGAAGTAAGGTTCCTATTTGAGCGCCAATATTTATCCCGCGATTTTTGTTCAACTCTTTAACAATCATTGGACCATTATGGGTCCAGCTTGAAAATAGAACAGTATTCGAAAACTTCTCGTTAATTTCATGCATAAAAGGTGTAATCCGGTCGATAACATTTTCCTGATCTACAGCAGCCATCCCATATTCAATCAACTTGCTCCCCAATACATATTCTCCCGTATCCTTGTAACGATAAAGGATGCCTAATTGTGTGAAGGTATTCAAATATTTATAAAGATTACTTTTAGTAATCTGTGTTAATTCTTGAATATCGGAAAATTTTAATGGCCTGCCTTGTTGGGCGATTGCTTCAATAATACCCATACCTACTTCTAATGATTGAATAGTCGTGCCTTTTTTAATGACTTCCATGTAAGAACCTCCTCAAAACCCTAATCCCTATATTATCATAGCAAATGTTGTAAACAAATATAGTAAAATTCTTGGAGTATGGAAATTTTTAGTGATATAGTAGTAAAAAGAAATGTTGATATGAAGGAGTTTCTTATAAAATGGATACAAGATTACAGATAATCGAGATTTCAACACCGCTTTTCCAGCAAAAAGGATATAAGGGTGTAGGTGTAACTGAAATAATAAAAGCATGTAACATTTCTAAGGGTTCATTTTATCATCACTTTCCAAATGGAAAAGAAGAATTACTTATTACTTGTCTTAAGTCAATTGATGAAACGATTACAACACATATGATAGATATTTTCAAACAATATCCAACGACTCAAGAAGCCACACAGGCGATGATTGATATATTAGTTAACGATTTTGAACAAGCAGGCAGGGTTGTTGTTTCTACATTCACCAGCCTCGTAAGCGAAATAGGTTCTCTCAGTGAACCAGTTCGAATTGCCTGTTCGGACCTTTACATGAAAATGCAAAAGATATATTGTACTAAGTTAGAAGCAGACGGATTTACAAAAGAAACTGCTAATTCGATAGCTCTCATGATGATTGCTTCTATAGAAGGTGCAATAATGCTTTGTTTAACACAAAAATCAAGTGATCCACTTAAAGTAATCTCCTGTGAATTACTGAAAGTACTGAAAAAATAGGAATGACTTTTATTATCAAAAAAATAATTTCTGAATAAAAGATGAAGCTGTCTCAAAGCCATTAAAATTGGCAATTAAGACAGCTTTTTTAGGTAAATAATGATAGAGTACTGCAAATAAAAATAAATATATTAAAATAATAATTTAATATTATATTTATTTTAAATAGTGAAAATTATTTGACTTTGGTATAACAATATTATAATATTTTACTAACAACTCAGATTACATCATTGAATTACGCCGAAAGAAAGCGATTACATTAAAAAGCTGCATTCAAGGGGAATTTTAAATCCTTGAACCCAACACTTTATCAATCGTTTTTTTATTTATAGTGGAATTGGACCGACCGGTCTGTTTGGAATAAAAAAATAAAAAAGAGCAGGGTTTAATAGCATGCCCTTATTGGACCGACCAGTCTGTTCGGAAAATTCTCTTTAAAACTAAATCATCAACGACGCCTTTAAAGTGAAGAACCAAATATATAAGGAGGTTTTAAAATGCTAGATCATTTACAAGAAAAAAGTTCAGATGTTGTTCGTACTGTTCTCGGACTAGTACCAGCTCAAGAATTAGGTGTTGTTCTTATTCATGAATCACTTCTTTCTGTAGTTCCTGGTGCGGAATATGCACCTGAGATTAACATGGACAAAAGCGAAATCTTTGAGGTCTTAAAAAGAAAGCTTACTGAATTTCGCCGCAATGGGGGAAAAACCATCGTTGACCGCAGTGGTATGTTCCATGGCCGTGATGTAAAACTTTATGAAACACTTTCTAAAACAACAGGTGTCCATATCGTAGCATCAACAGGCTTAGGGCCTGAGCCTATGTTAAGCGGTTACTTTGTTACACCGCAAAAAAATCCGCCTACACCATGGTCAGCAGAACAATTTGCGGATTTGTTCGCAAAAGAGGTAACCGAAGGTATTGTTGTACCACGTATTGAACGTTCAGGTCTAGCTGGATTAGTAACGTCAATCGCAAGTCAAAGTGGTATTACCGAAAAAGAAATCAATCTTTTCCGGGGTTCTGCACTAGCTGCCAAGAAAACAGGAGTACCTGTATCTGTACAATATGGCGAAGATGCTGTTAATGATCTGGAAATTTTATTAGGGGAAGGCATTGAAGCAAACCGTGTCATCATCGGAGGCCTTGATCGTCTCGATGCTGTAGAACGTGGAGAAGCATTCGCTGTTGCGCGTCGTGGAGCTATGGTGGCATTTGACCATGTTGGCTGGACTACAAACGAAGGCTATGTGAACGATGAGCAGCGTGCGCAGCTAATTGCTGAACTATTTAATGAAGGTCTTAGCAATCGCGTCCTTATTTCAACGAATGCGGTTGGTGTTGCCAAAGGTTATGAAGCAAAAGATATCAGCTATGATTACTTACTAACAACATTTGTACCACTATTAAAGAAAGCAGGAGTGACGGACGAGCAAGTTCGTGTTCTTTTAGAAGAAAACCCACAACGTGTATTAACCGTTAATACATCAGTAGCTGCGGAAAAAGAATCCGTTGGTGTAGCAGAGAAAAACTAATCGCGAGGAGTGAATAATAGATGGGTAAGGTAAATACGGTTCTAGGCCCAATCCCGACAGAGGATTTAGGAATTATAGCAGTGCACGAGCATATTGGATTCGGTCTGCCTGGTTGTGATTTAGATACACAATGGTGGAAAAAACCTGAAGAGGCTTTTGAAGTGACAATTGAAAAGTTACGCCGCTTCCGTGAACACGGTGGTAAAACGTTCGTAGATTGTACAGGAATTGGAAACGGACGCGATGTCGAGTATTTCCAAGTACTTTCACGTAGAACGGGCGTTCATATCATTGCTGTTACAGGCTTTGTAGCAGGAGACTCAGCTCTTCCATATTTCCGTGACAAATCAGTTGAGTATCTAATGGATTTATTCATCCATGAAATTACGGTTGGTATTGACGGTACAGGTGCAAAAGCTGGTGCTATTAAAGTAGGTGTAAGCCGAGGCGGAAAACTAAGCGAACTGGATAAACGCATCTATCGTGCAGCGGCCCGAGCAGCATTAAAAACGGGTGCTCCAATTATTACCCATTTATGTGTAGATGCTGAATCAGCAATCGCCATCTTTGATGAAGAAGGATTACCTCTTGATCGCGTTCTTATGGGTCATGCTGATGATGGCGGATATCTCAATGAAGACCGTGATAACCTGATTGCCAATCTAGGAGGATGGGTAGGGTTCGATACAATTGGCTATGACAGTGAAATGGAAGGAGCTCCTTATTGGTCACGTCCTCGTCAAGATCGTGTGGATCATTTCCTTCGTTTTCTTGATAAAGGTTATGTCAATCGTGCCCTAATTTCAGCGGATGCTAACTGCTGTGCTCTAGGCTGGCCAGGATTAAAAGGACATTCAGTTAACTACTTGTTCGAAGAGTTCTTACCAGATTTGCGTAAAGCTGGTGTGGGTGAAGAAGTAATTGAACAACTTTTAGTACACAATCCTACGAATTTTTTAACGATGCAAGAACCGCAAGATATCAAACCTTTGTTAGGACGTACGGTACAAGAATCTCGTTAATAGGGAAAAGGAACAACGGGAGGTAAAAGACAGATGACAATTAAGGGAATGGCCTATATAGCAGGGGCATTCGAGCATCCAACACGTAAGGCTCCGGATAAATCCGTTGCAGCCTTACATGCTGAATGTGCGAAAGGTGCCTTAGAAGATGCAGGATTAACTTTCTCCGATGTAGACGGTTATTTTTGTGCCGGTGACGCTCCGGGTGGAGTGCTGTCTATGGTCGATTATTTAGGACTCAACGTACGTCATGTAGACGGTACAGACACGGGCGGCTCATCGTACATTGCCCATGTATCCCATGCTGCGCAGGCAATCGCAGCCGGTAAATGCAATGTTGCATTAATTACAATGGCAGGACGTCCACGTTCAGAAGGCCGAAGTGGTGTTAAACAGAAGCTGGTTGGTGCCAATGTTCCAGATACTCCATTTGAACTTCCATTTGGACCAACTGCTGTAAATGAATATGCAATGGCTACGATGCGTCATATGCATGAATACGGAACAACAAGCGAGCAATTAGCATGGGTCAAAGTGGCTGCATCACATCATGCACAATACAATCCAAATGCAATGCTGCGGGATTTAGTGACGGTGGAAGACGTTGTTTCCTCTACTATGATTGCTGATCCATTACATAAATTGGATTGTTGTGTTGTAAGTGATGGCGGCGGTGCACTAGTTATCGTAAAACCTGAGATTGCTAAAAGTCTGAAACGTCCACTTGTCAGAGTGATGGGCGCAAGCGAAGCACCAAAAGGATTACGTGGAGGCAAAACCGACCTAACCTATTCAGGAGCTATTTGGTCAGGACCGAGAGCTTTTGAAGAGGCTGGAGTCACACCGCAAGATATAAAATATGCATCCATTTATGATAGCTTTACTATTACGGTGTTAATGCAGCTTGAAGACTTAGGTTTTTGTAAGAAGGGTGAGGGCGGAAAGTTTGTCGCTGATGGAAACCTGATTTCAGGAATTGGTAAGCTGCCGATTAATACGGATGGGGGCGGGTTGAATAACAACCACCCTGCAAGTCGAGGCGGCATTGTAAAAGTAATCGAGGCAGTTCGTCAGCTGCGTGGAGAAGCACACCCGCGAGTGCAGGTTGAAAATTGTGACATTGCGTTAGCTCACGGTACTGGCGGGGGACTTGCAAGCCGACACGGAAGTGCAACACTTATCATAGAGAGGGTGTAAAGAATGGGAACAACATTTCAAGATAGAACGATGACGATCCCTGAAATTCATCCGGAACATAAGGAATATTGGGATGCGGCTGCAGAAGGAAAACTTCTAATCAAACAGTGCGATTCCTGTGGAGAGTTTCATTATTATCCACGAGTGCTATGTCCTTTTTGTATGAGTGATAAAACAACATGGGTGGAAGCAAAGAGCACAGGCAGTATTTACACATATAGCGTAATGCGTCGAGGTATGCCGTATGTAATCGCTTTCGTGGAGCTTGATGAAGGTCCACGAATGATGACAAATATCGTTGATTGTGATTTAGATACAGTACACATTAATCAGAGAGTAAAAGTGGTATTCAAGCAGAGCGGGGATGAAAATAATCCAGGTCCATATATACCTTGTTTTACACCGGTAGAAGGGTGATTAGGACAAAACTCGTTGAGAGACCAATAGATTTGTCCCTATTGAGGTGGCTTGAAGACAAATCGTGTTTAGAGACAATT
>NZ_NPDD01000114.1 GCF_002272245.1 Bacillus sp. 7884-1
AAGGGTCTTGAAGACAAAACGTGTTGAAAGTCCAAAAGATTTGTCATCAATAAAAGGTTACATCTTCCAGATCAATAAAATTACGTAGAAGGACTAAACAGAGGAGTTGAAATAAATGAGAATTATTAAGGATGTACGTATTCCTATGCGCGATGCCGTACATATTGCTGCTGATATCTTCCTTCCTGATGGAGCAGCCAAAGTACCGGCATTACTTGCGCTTAGCCCGTATGGAAAGGAACTGCAAGCACAAGCGTTAACATTACCTCCACAAGCACGTCCAAGTCATCTTTGGAACGGTGCCATCGAGGCTGGCGATATCCGTGCTGTTGTCGAACGGGGCTATGCTCATATTATCGCTGACGTACGTGGTACAGGACACTCAGAAGGTCAGATGTGCGGTAACTACAATTCAGGCGGACATGGAGACGGTAAAGATATCTATGACCTCGTTGAATGGATGGCTGAACAGGATTGGTGCGATGGCAATATTGGGATGATTGGTATTTCATACTTTGCCTCCGTTCAAATTTTAGGTGCAGCAGAACAGCCGCCACATTTAAAAGCAATCTTTGCTAACGGCGGTCACTTCGATCTTTATGAACTTTGTTATCACGGCGGTATCATGTGGTTAATGCCTCGTGCTTCTCGTGAAGGACGCGGAGGTGACAGCGGTAACGCATTTAATAACGTAGCAAGTAAAAGCTCGAAAGTATTCTCTCCAGGAGAGCTTAAAGAAAAAACACAAGAGCGCTTAAACGATCCAGATATCGCACATTGGTCGGATTTTGTTCACCTATTGCATTATCAAGACCGTCACGAATTATGGATGGATTACTTATTAAATCCACTTGATGGACCATTCTGGCAAGAAAACAGTGCTATACAAGTGGCACACAAAGTTACAATCCCAACATACTTCCAAGCAAAATGGGGCCGCGGTTGGAACGTTGAAGGTACAATCGAATGCTTCCATAAAGTAGCAGGCATAAAAAAGCTTGATATCCAAGCACTGCCGCCAATGCTAGAGCGTCCATTCCATGAAAATCATGATGAAATGTTCCGCTGGTATGATTATTGGTTAAAAGGCATTGATAATGGCATTATGGATGAACCAACTGTGCAATTTTCTGTAGAAGGTTCTAATAAATGGCGTAAAGAAGGTCATTGGCCTTTGCCAAATGAAGAAAAGAAAGAGTTCTATCTGCGTCCTCGCCACAAAATTAGCGAGAAACCTGAGCCATTAACATCTGAATATGCACATCCGGATGGCTTCTACCAAGCACCATTAACCGTAACAACAACATCAGAAAAGATTAAATGGACGAGTGATAAATTCCTAGAGCCTGTAGAGATGACAGGTACAGGAGCTATATATATTCATGTAGAAATCGATACCGATGATACAAACTTCATTGCTAAGCTTTACGATGTAGATCCAAATGGCAAACGTACGTTAATGACATCAGGTTATTTAAAAGCATCTCATCGTGAACTAAATAAAGATAAATCAACTTACGGTGAACCATGGCACCCACATAACACTGTGGTACCAGTAACACCTGGAGAAATTAACGAGTATGCTATCCGCTTATACCCATTCTCTTTCTTAATAAAATCAGGACATCGGATTGAATTAGATCTTGCATGTAACGAACCACTGGATGAAGAAGATGCAAAATTATTACCCCCGGATAGCTATCACTTACCAAGTGGTCGTGCAACAACACATAAAATCTATCGTGACCGAGATCACCCATCACGTTTAGTATTGCCTGTAATTCCTAAACAGTACGACGTTACAAATAAGTAACAAAGGAAAAGAGGTGAACAACATGACAAGTGCTGTACGTGTTATACCGATTGAGTGTAAATTTGGTCCAATTTCCGCATTTGCCTATTATATGGACACACCGGAACCAGCAATTATCGATACAGGAGTTAGTATCTCTATTATTCAAGATATAGAGCCAACTTTAGCTGAACATGGTATCCGCATAGAAGATATTCGTTGGATATTACTGACGCATGGTCATGTCGATCATCTCGGAGGAGCTTATGAAGTATGGGAAAAAACAGGACGAAACGCAAAAGTCGTGATTCCCAAAATTGAAGCTCGACTTTTGCGTGATAAGAATGAACAAATTGTTGATTACAAGTCGCTACAAGGAAAATACATCACCGATCCAGCCATACAAGAAAAACATATCGCAATGCTAACAGCAGATATTGGCGGCAATATCGAACCGAACTTGGAGGTAGTGGAGGGTGATTCCATCCTCTTAGGAGCTGATATTACGTTAAGAGTGGTTGAAACTCCAGGTCATTCAATCGGTTCTGTGACCTTTGTATTGGAAGGCTTAGATTGGGCATTTGCAGCAGATGCTGTTCAAATTTATGGAGGTTTTAGTGGGTTGCCAACGATTGAGGACCCAACTTTATATCGCAAAAGTGTACAACGTTTGCTAGAAGAAATTCGTCCTAACCGATTATTTTTAGGTCATCCATTCCGCAATATAAATGGAGAATTGCAAAGTGCACAAATCGAAGGTGAGCTTGTTACCACATTGTTACAAGCAAGTCTTGATATGGATGCCAAATTAAGTGATTTGGTGAAGCGCCATTTATCGAATGAACTTCCTGCCCAACAGCATGAACTGTATGGACCGTTTGAATCAATAGCTAAAGAGATTGGCTATACAGGTGATCCACGAAACCTGCCTTGCGCGTTATTTGTTACCATGAATGGTTACTATGAAGAACTTATTCGTTTGCATATTGAATGAGAGGAGGAACATTTAAATGATCCAGAAGAAGTATGAAAATACAGCAAAGGCAATTGCCGATATACATAATGGAGCAACTTTGCTTGTTGGTGGATTTGGGGGAAGCGGACTGCCTTCCCACCTAATAGCTGTCCTTGTAGAGCAAGGAGCTAAGAACCTGACCGTTGTATCCAATAATATTGGTGCCGTTAGTGATGGTGTTGCTGCACTAATCAGCAATAATCAAGTAAAGAAAATTATCTGCTCTTTCCCAGTGGGTCCACACGCTGATGATTTGATTGCCCGTCTTCAGAATGGCACGATCGAGTTAGAAATTGCACCACAAGGAACATTAGCAGAACGTATTCGGGCAGGCGGTGCGGGGGTTCCAGCATTTTACACACCGACAGCAGCCCACACTGAACTTGGGGAAGGCAAGGAAACGCGTATCTTCAATGGTCGTCTTCACGTCTTAGAACAAGCTATCATAGGTGACTTCGCTTTTATCAAGGGACATAAAGCTGATCGCTGGGGAAATCTTGTTTACAATAAGACACAGCGCAATTTTAACCCGGTAATGGCGACAGCAGCGAAGATTACAATTGCCGAGGTAGATGAAATCGTAGAAGTCGGAGAATTGGATCCAGAAAACATTGCCACACCGAGCGTCTACGTACATCGTTTAATAAAATTGGAACCTCAAAGAGAAGGGAGGGTGTTAGTAAATGAGTAATGAACAGAAGGTTGGATGGTCAAAGATAGAGTTAGCAACTCGAGTAGCGCAAGATTTAGAAGATGGATGGTTTGTAAATCTTGGTATTGGTATACCGACACTTGTGGCCGATGTCATTCCTGAAGGACGGGAAATTATTCTCCATAGTGAAAATGGACTTCTTGGGCTGGGGCCAAAACCTGAACCAGGGGAAGAGGATATGGACCTGGTTAATGCAGGTAAGGAACCAATTACATTAAAACCAGGCGGCTGCTTTTTCTCACAATCAGACTCATTTGCGATGATCCGCGGCGGCCACCTTGATGCAGCCATATTAGGCGCATTCCAAGTCTCAATGTATGGCGATCTTGCTAGTTGGAAACTCCCTAACAAACCGCTTGGACGTGTTGGAGGAGCGATGGATTTAACGGTCGGTGCAAAGCGAGTATTCCTCTGCATGCAGCATACGAGCAAGGGAGTCCCGAAAATAGTTGAGGAATGCACCTACCCACTGACTGCACCTCGTTGTGTAAATCGTATCTATACAGACCTTGCAGTAATTGACGTGACAGATGATGGTCTTGTCGTACAAGAACTAGCTCCTGGTGTTACGTTTGAATACCTGCAGGAGAATACTGCTGCACCGCTTAAGATTCTTGAGACCAGACTTTCAAAAGGAGATTCTGCGCAGCAATGATTAAGCACGACAATAGGTTAACCATAGATCGCAGCTCATCGGTGCCCCTTTATAAACAAATCAAGGAAATCTTGATTGAGGAGCTGCACGCTGCTAATGGTGAGTCTGGTCGCCCCTTCAGAACCGAGCAGGATCTTGTTCAGCGCTTTCACGTGAGCCGGGCACCTGTTCGCCAGGCACTGAAGGAGCTTGCTGATGAAGGGTACGTTTATCGAGAGCGGGCGAGGGGAACATTCCCTGTTCAGGAACTCCCAGTCCGCCCCCCGGGGTTAGAGTTAGGAGGACTCGTTGGATTCCTTCGTGATCAAGGCTTAGATTGTACTTCGAAAATATTAAGTGTTGGACAGGTGTTAACGACAGAGAAACTGTGTACACTCCTCGGACTTGAGTCGAGTGATAAGGTCTTAAGAATCTCCCGTTTAATCATACTTAAAGAGAAACCATTGGTATGGTCACAAACATATTTATCACTCCCAAAGGATTTTCTACCGACTAAACGCGAGGTTGAGAAGGTGGATAGTGTCTTCGTGCTCCTTGAAAGAGAACTAGGTATTAGCATTTCACGAGGTGATCACCAAATTTGTGCTTCAAGCGCTGCCAGTTTGGAGGCAGAGCTTTTGGGTATCAATGACGGGGACCCTGTTCTCGTAATAGAGACAAAGTTGTACACGCGTAATGATAGACTCATAGGCTGGAGAAGGGCTGTTCATAGAGCCAATGACTATAAGTTTTCTTTCACTGTTAATCGTTGAGATTTTATCTTGGCTATTAAAAAAGAAAGCGATTAAATTCATCTTCATTAACAATGGTGGGAACTGCAGTAGGATTTGCTTTGGTAAGAGGAAAAACAAATATAAATTAATAGTCCAGGAGGGAAATGTTTATGAATTCAAAGTCAAATTTAAGAATTGCTATTCTCGGTGGAGGTATTGGTGGCGCATCAACGGCAGTAGCTTTACGCCATGCAGGATTTAATGTCAATGTCTATGAGCAAGCAGCAGCTACAACAGAGGTAGGTGCAGGTATAGGTTTACGTCCGCCTTCCATCCATTATTTCAAGAAATGGGGCCTTTTGGAGGAAATCGAGAGAGTAACCCATAAAAGCGTCCAAATAGAGATCCTTTCAGATCAAGCGGAAGTAGTACTAAAGGAACAATGGCCAGCATTAACGGATGATCCAAATGAAAAATGGGCGAGATTGATTCATCGTGCAGACTGTCTCGACACGTTAATTAATGCAATTCCATCTGAGTTTCTCCATTTGAATCACAAATGTAAAAACATCGTTCGCCATGGAGATTATGCAGAAATTGAGTTTGAAAACGGTGTCAAAGTGGAAGCTGATTTGGTCATTGGTGCGGATGGTATTCGTTCCCTAACTCGTACGCTATTTTTCAGCCAAGCTCAGCCGGTTTTCCACCATTACCATGCATATCGGGCACTTGTAAATGAGGAAGAAACATATGGATTGGCAACTGAAGACACACTCCGAATTATTGCGGATGATAAAGTTAATATCTATTTGCTGCCGTTAAAATATCGTAAACAAGTTTCCGTTGATATTACCGTACCACATAGCGATCCGACTGGAAGGCCGAACGTACCGAAAGAAGATATGCTTAGAGAGTTAAAGAATTACCATCCTGATCTCCAAAAGATTGCTGAAAATGTAGATCATTGGGATATTCGTGCGCTATACGATATCGATCCAATCAACCAGTGGAGCAATGAATGTATCACTTTGCTAGGGGATTCTGCACATTCGATGCTTCATAACCAAGGCCAAGGGGCAAATATGGCTATTCAAGATGCAGGTGTATTGGCTGAATGTTTACTAGAAGCTGATTCCGTCGCAGAAGCTTTACAAAAGTATGAGACTCTAAGAAAGCCAGTCTGCCATTTATTTCAAAATTTATCTCGTCAGTTCCATAGTGCCAAGGAAGAAACCTTTTTCCCTGAAAAAGAATTCTTTGAAAATGCTTAAGTAAAGTGTTGTAAAACTAATATTCAAACAAATGTCTGAATATTAGCCAGGATTAGAATATTCTGTCCCTTATTTATCAAATAAGGGACAAATTGAAATACGGAGGTTATCACAGATGCCTGTACATCCAGAGATAAAAAAAATTTTGGATTTCATTCCACATTCCGAATCTAAGCCAAAAATCATTCCAGAAGAACATAGAAAAATGTTCGATGCACCCGTTTTACCGGTTGAGCAGCGTGTTCAGGTTTATTCAGTTGAAGAAAGAACCATTCCTACTGTTGAAGCGGATATTCCAGTCAGAATATATACGCATGAAGAATCAGATTCTTATCCACTTCTGATGTATTTCCATGGTGGAGCATTTATGTCAGGTAATTTAGAAAGTCATGATGAAGTGGTTCGCCCGATTTGCAAAGAATCAGGCTATAAAGTTATTTCTGTGGGTTATCGTCTTGCTCCTGAAGATCCTTATCCAGCAGCATTAGTAGATTGCTATAATGTTACAAAGTGGGCAACAGAACATAAAGACGAATTAAAATGGGATGGTAAGAATCTTGCTATTGCTGGAGATAGTTCTGGCGGTAATTTAGTTGCTGCAGTTTCTCTTATGGCTCGTGATAAAAAGGAATTTACTATTACGAAGCAAGTATTGTTTTATCCATCCTTAGACCTCGACTTTAGTGAATTTCGTTACCCTTCACTAGTGGAAAATGGAAAGGGCTATTTCGTAGAGAGCGATCAATTAGCAGAAATTAACTCCTTCTATCTATTAGGGAATGTGGATACCGATAATCCGCTTGTATCACCGATACGAGAGGAAAATTTAGAAAACCTTCCGGCAGCTTTTGTCATTACGGCAGAATTTGATCCATTTAGAGATGAAGGGGAACTATTTGCGGAGAAGTTAAAAAAATGTGGTGTAAAAGTGAAATTAAAAAGATATGAAGGGGCGACACATGGCTTTTTAGGTAAATTCACACATCTTGATGAATATAAAGATGTTTACAAACTAACAGCTGATTTTTTAAGCTCCAAGTAAAAAATATTGATATGTTAACAGATTTTTTGTATGGAAGTGATCATCGTGTTAAAACCAGGCACATTATGTTAGATCACTTCCATTTGTATGTAATTCTTTACCACTGGCATTTTTAAACGGGAGCATCACTGGTATAGTCGCAACATGTTAGACAGAATAAAACCGCCAAAAATTTTCTTAATATTCAGAATGGTATTTCGAAATAATGATTTTAGGAAGGGTGTTTTATTTTATGAAAAATAAAAAATTTTGGACATATGAAAATAAATTAGTTGTAATTGTCTTCTTCACAATCGGATTCGTATTCTTTGACCGTCTAGCAATTAACTACCTATTCCCAATGATTTCTGTAGATTTAGGACTAAACTACACGCAATTAGGATTACTTGGAGCAGCTCTTGCATTAACTTGGTCAGTATCTGGACCATTAGGGGGATTCATTTCAGATAAAGTTAAGAGTAAGAAATCGATGTTAGCGGTTTTAGTTTTGGCATTTTCAGTTGTTTCATTAATGCACGGTTTAGCACAATCATTTGCAATGTTATTCGTACTACGTCTACTAATGGGTATTGTAGAAGGTCCGCTGATTCCGCAAACACAATCTATTTTAGCAATGGAATCGTCAGAGCGTCGTAGAGGATTTAACTTAGGTTTCACCATGAATACCAGTAACGCTTTATTCGGCAGTATTTTAGCGCCTGTAGTAATCGTTGCCTTAGCAACAAATTTTGACTGGTATACTGCATTTTATTTGACGATAATACCAGGGGTTATTTTAAGCTTTGTCATCCTTAAATCTGTAAAGAATCCAGACCCAGTGAAATTCCATGCTATGTATGCTACAAAATCGACTGAAAAAATTAAAGTTAAAGATGTTCTTAAGCACCGTAATATTTGGTTATCAGTTGTTATTTTCAGTTTAGTGATGACAACACTTATGGCATTCCAAATTTTTGGACCAACCTATTTGGTACAAGCAAAAGGTTTATCTGAAACAACCATGAGTTTCGTAATGGCCTCATTCGGGGTAGGGTATGCAATCTTTGGTTTCTTAATTCCAACACTTTCAGAGCGAACTGGTCGTAAACCAGCTTCATTAGTTTCTGGCTTTTTACTTATACTCATTCCACTATCTATCGTTTTCGTGGATTCAATTCCATTAATGATGCTTCTTTTATTCATCGGTTCGGCTGGTTCTGGTGTAATTGGTATGTCGATGTCCGTTATTCCAGTTGAGTCCGTTCCATTACAATACTCAGGACTTGCTATCGGTTTAACAATCGGTATTGGTGAGTTAATCGGTGGATTCTTAAATCCAATGATTAATGGTGCTTTAGCAGACATGTATGGGATTCAAACACCATTATACGTAGCTGCTGCTGCAGGTGCTCTTGCATTCCTATTTTGTTTCCTCTATAAAGAAACAGCACCAGCTAAAGTTGAATCAATTCCAAATGTTGATGCTAGTGTCCGAGTATAGTTTTTAACACAAAACCCGCCTCTTTTTGGCGGCGGGCATATTTTTTGTCTTCTTACAATTTCAATGAAAAAAATCAGCTATAGAAGGAGTCGTATATATTGAACCGAAAATTAATATTCTTTGTTTTAGTATTAGTTATGATAATTAGTGGCTGTGGTCAAAGTGAATCAGCTTCTGCTGATAAAAAACCTCAACAAAATAAAAGTGATAGTGCTCAAACTAGTTCCTCCACAGGAACCCGCTCTGTTTTTGAAACAGTCCCTAAAGGTTTCCGGGTCGTGATAGTTGGATCTGGGAATCCAAAGACTGAGGTTGGCCGTGGAGCTCCAAGTACATTAGTTCAATTTAAAGATAAATATTTCTTAGTCGACAGCGGTGCTAATACGACTAGTACTTTATTAAAGCTTGGTCTGCCTGCGGAAAAAATCACAAATATGTTGTTTACACATCAACATGTGGATCATAATGGGGACTTTTGGAACTTTTTTATTGATGGCTGGCAAGGACCTACTGGAAGACGTTCCCTGAATCTAATCGGGCCTCAAGTCCAAGAACTATATGATACTACTGTTAATTTTTTCAAGACAGATTTAGAGTATCGTGCTGGTTTGGGTTGGCCAAAGGATGGAATTTTAACAAATGTTACTATTAATGATTTTAAAGAGGATCAATATAAATTTGAACTTGATGGTGTGAAAATTTCATCCATCCCTGTCCCACATACTGTTCCAACCTATGCCTATCGTTTTGATGCAAAGGGGAAAAGTGTAGTGGTTTCAGGTGATTTAACATATTCTGAAGAATTTGCCTCTTTTGCAAAGAATGCAGAAATTCTAGTGTTTGATGGAATGTTAACGAGTGATTTCTCATTTGTACCCGAACAAGCACGTGAGAATTTAAAGAATGGTTTAAAGCAATCGCATGCCACCATAGAAGATCTTGCCAAAATGGCAGCCGATTCAAAGGTGAAAAAAGTTGTCTTAACTCATATTGGTCTAGGCAATGTAGATGTGGAAAGTATCTCTAAAGTATTTTCAGATGCAGGTTTTAAAGGGGAAATTATTGCTGCTGAGGATGGCCTTGTGATTAATCCATAAATCTAATTATAAGTAACAACTTAGCCCGCCTCTTTAAGGAAAGAAGTGGATTAAGTTGTCTTTACTATTGAGGGGGGATATTGTGTATAAAAAGAACAATATAAAAGTATCCCTGTTATCGTTCCAGCTGCCAATAGATTGAAAAGTTATAACTTTTACTTGGTTAAAAATGAACATTCCTTAATTTTAATTGACACTGGATTTAACAATGATGATTGCTGGGATCTTACAAAGGATCTTGAAAATTAATGGTTTTACATTAGCTGATATCACTGGAATTCTAATAACGCACCGAGCAAATACATATACATAATCAAATCGGGAATTTCAACAGCAAGTGGTATTGCCCAATTAAGATATAACGATAGATATGAAAAACAGTTTTTCAGCATTATGTCTCAAGTGATTGGTTATCTTGATTATCTAGAATTTCAAGGGAAAATTAAAAAGGAAATGGAGAAGGAAATTTGGCATTATTATATATAGCCTATTTTGTATAGAAAAGGCATTTGTCCAATGCAAACAACTGTAGATTGAATATCATTTTATTAGGGCATACCTCCTCAGATAAAACTTGTTGGGTCGATTATCGACCCTTTTTTTATTAAATTATTACCATTGGTTACTTACATATATTAGTATTAAGATAAATCAACTTTAATGGGGGAAATATAATGAAGATTTATACAAAAACTGGTGATAAAGGAACGACATCTTTAATTTATGGACAAAGGGTTGCAAAAAACGACTTGCGGGTAGAAGCGTATGGGACCTGCGATGAAACGAATTCAATGATTGGACTTGCATTAAGTTATATAAATGGTGAATCTTTTCAAAAGAAAGAATTAATAGAGAATGTGTATCATAAAATACAAACAAATCTGTTTCATGTTGGTGCAGAACTGGCTACACCAAAGGGAAAGGAAGTAAAGTGGTCTCTTAATCCAAGTGATATTGAAGAAATGGAAAAACATATTGATGAATTAAATGAATCACTCCCCGCATTGACTAATTTTATCTTGCCTGGAGGACATCCAGCTGGTGCTGCATTCCATGTTGCCCGGACTATGGCAAGAAGGGCAGAAAGATGTGCTGTTTCTCTGGGAGAAGATGTAAATCCTCTTGTTTTAGCATATTTAAATAGGCTGTCTGACTTGCTATTTGTAACAGCTCGATTTGTAAATCATGTACTAGGAATTACAGAGCAAACGTTACACAAGGAAAATTAATAAACATTTGCTTCATTATGATATAACAATATTGACAAAAGTATTAATTCCTTAGTAAACTAATTATAACAATTATAATTTAAGAATATTTGTGGAATAGAGGTGCATGGCGATGAACCAGTTAAAAGAAGCATTGGATACTTTAAAGGAAACGGGAGTACGTATAACTCCACAACGTCATGCGATACTTGAATTTTTAATAAACTCGATGTCACATCCTACTGCAGATGATATTTATAAAGCCTTAGAAGGGAAATTCCCTAATATGAGTGTGGCAACAGTTTACAATAATTTACGAGTATTTCGTGAAGTAGGTTTAGTAAAAGAATTAACATATGGTGATGCTTCGGCACGCTTTGATTTTGTCACATCTCACCATTACCATGTGATTTGTGAGAGCTGTGGAAAAATAGTTGATTTCCATTACCCCGGATTAAATGAAGTAGAACAACTTGCTTCACATGTAACGGGATTTAAAGTGAATAATCATCGAATGGAAGTTTACGGTACATGTCCTGAGTGTACGAGTAAAGAAGTACATTAACACAGCAAAAAAGCCGATTATGAAAATCGGCTTTTATTTTTTTGATTTTTTATTATAGGATTCATCAAATTCTTTGCCTACTAGGGCAGGATCCAGGGTTATAGGTTCTCTACAATGCATACACATATCTACTCTTCCAAGCATTTTTGTGTGTTTTCCGCAAGTCGGACATTTTACTTGTATCGTCCTAGTTGATAACATCCCAATCCAAAAATAAACAACTGTGCTAGCAATAATGAATAAAAGTCCTATTAGCATGAAAATGGTCATAACAAGTGGAGAGTTACGAAAATAAATTCCACCATACATAACAATAAAACCAATAAATATTAAGGATAATGCAAAACTACGGATTTTATTTATCTTACTTGAATATTTAGCCATAAATTCTCCTCCTAGACAAACTATACCATATTTACATCTCGTGAAAAAATGTTATGTTAAAGTATGTCGAAATTTGTCTCCTTAATAAGAAGGAGATTTATTATTACTGTCGAACATATAGTTTATCGAAAATTATGGAGGAATGATGAATGAAAGACATTCTTCGGCCCATTTATCAGGAACGGGCTAGTCAATCCAATACACTTGGAGTATTGATGGTAGAAAAAAGACATAAATCAAGCCATACCACAGACACCTTTGATGTAATACTTTTAATTATTGTAAAAGAGGGAGAGCAGCCATTATTAATAAAGCACTATACTTATAATGATAGCAAGGCGGCAATGCACATCGTCACAGAGGGCCAATTAAATGATTGGCTTCTATTAGGCACGAATCGGAAAATATTTGAATGGCTTCAAAATGCAAAGATTTTGTTTGATCGAAATGAATATATAGAAAATCTGAAAACAGAATTACGTGAATTTCCTTTTAATGGCCGTAAGATAAAAATGGGCTTAGAATTTGCAAAGCTGATTAGACGGTATATCGATGGAAAGGCGCTCTTTGAAAACAAACAATATCTAGACGCATATAATTATGTTGTTCATTCTTTACACCACTTAGCAAGACTTGCTGTGATTGAAAATGGTCTTCATCCGGAATTAACGGTTTGGCAGCAGGTAAAACAGATTGAACCGGAGATTGTAAAATTATATGAAGAACTTGTTAATAGTGAAGAGGCGATTGAAAAAAGGCTGGAGTTACTCTTTTTAGCCAGTGAGTTTATGATTCATTCTCGAACTAAAGTGGGTTGTGCTCATCTTTTAGAAGTTCTAAGTACAAAGGAATATTGGACTTTCAACGAGATTCAAAATGAAAAAGATTTAATTCCTTATTCTGTAGATTTGGCCGTTCTGATTGAGTTCCTAATTGAAAAAGGATTAATAGATGTTGTTAGTCTTGATACAAAGGGACATGGGATATTTCACCGATGTTATCAGGTGAGTAAAAAAATATCGTAAAAAAACAAAAAACCTATTGACCTTTTTTGAGATACTTGTTATATTAATAACCGTCGCTGCGAACGAAAGACTTCAAGTACTTCGCAAATGACGGTTATATTTTTTTGAAAAATAATATTGACACTGTAAATTAAGATGTGTTATATTATAAAAGTCGCTTACGAGCGAAGATGATAAT
>NZ_NPDD01000115.1 GCF_002272245.1 Bacillus sp. 7884-1
TTTGTAACACGTACGATTGAATAACCAATTGGCTGTTTATCTGTTCTTTGCATGCTTGGGATAATACCATTTGGATTGGTCGATCCGTCAACGGTACTATGGAACCAGAACCCACTTTGAGCTTGGTACCCATAATCAGTACCGCCAGTTGTAGCCGCTGCTGCTTCACTAGTTAAATTATAAGATCTAGCAGGGAATCCATTGTCACGACCAGAAACATAACTTAATAGAAGTACAGCTTTAGTAGCTCTTGTTGCTGCTTCACGAGCTGCAACGATTTCTTCTTTTTGAGCATCTGTTGGTTTTTTACCATACTCAGTTTTTAATGTGTTATAGCGATAAATTTCTCCAAGTGCATACATTGCAGTCCATAGTCCATCGTTATCACTTGTTGTTGGTCTACCAACAAAAGTTCCAGAAGGTGAGTTGTAATCTACATAAGATTTTCCTGGATCAGTAAATGTAAAAGGAGCAGATGCAACCATTCCACGACGATCATTAACAGTTTGATTCAGTTTTTCATAAAAATCAGCTTTTTGTTTCATTGTTCTCTTAGGCATTGCAATATGAGTTATCCCAAGTGCATTTTTTACCCAAATGCCACCTGCTCCGTCAGCAGCAAGTGAGAGAACATTGTCATCTCCACCATAGAGGTATCTTGGCCCAGTCATGTACTGTACAATATCGCGTGCATCTTTCTCAGTGAAATCAACACGTTGTAAACCATTTTGAGTTCCTATCCAATAGACATTGTCTTCATCTTTGACAACGGAATTCACATCACCAACAATTGTAGTTGGAATGAAGTCAAGGGCTGTTTTATCTGTAACCCAGTTTAGGCTTGCTGGAATAGCAGTATCACCTAATTTGTAGTAGGAGATTTCTTTAGTACGTACTTCACTAAGTTGTAAGGGCTTATACTTTGCACCAGCAGGCGCTTCGGCTTGTACTATACCTGTAGAAACTGGTGATGTTAATAGCATCGCCGCTATGCTGGAAACTGCTAAAATCTTCTTAGACATTTTCAACATAATTTTTTCTCCTTCTTATTGAGAATATTTTCAAGAATTCTATTTTTTTATCAGATCTCATAGTTTAACTATTTTAGTTCCGTTACCCCTGTTTCAGTAATTGCGTACACACCTGCATGGCCATTATCAATTAGAAGAAGAACGTTATCATCAAGTAGACTACCATTTGCCGCTGTGTAACTTACTACTTTTTTCGATTTAAGATCTGTTTTGATTACACCATCATTTGTTCCAATCCACAAATAAGTACGTGATGCATCAAGTACAGAAGTTTTCACTCCACGTAGTGAAGGGAAAATAGAAGGCTTCACAGTGAAATCCTTATTTACAAATGTATTTGCGTTAGCAAATACAGGCATGTAAACGGTTGGATTTGCAATGCTTGGTTTATACGTATCATCTTGCAAAAACTTGATATATTGCTTCACTTGACCTTGCTTACCATCATTAGAAAATTTTTGGATAACATCAGCATAGCTATATTTATTTTTTGAAACAGCTGCTAATCCGTTTTTTGCGTTTGCTAGAGTACCAAATATGACTACCGTACATAATAATGTTGCAAGCATCACTTTGAATACATGTGATTTTTTTACATTACTCATATTTTTTCTCCCCTCGTAAATAATTCATTTTTTTGATTGAAATTGACTTTAAAATCAAATTTAACCATACATTAAAAACAATTCCTTACTTTTTTCGCTTCTAACCTCCTCCATACTTTGTGAGATAATAGTTCTGGAAAAATGTTGATTTTTCGACACGCGCACTGGCTAAATCAAAATTTAGAATACTAGACTTAGTTAAATTCCATTTGAAAATGCTCATGCTTTGTGTCAAAAAACCCCTCAAATACAGCAGCGTCAAAATTTCTGCAAGAAAAATTTTGAAGCGACGTATTTAAAAAATTTATATATAAAACTGTTCCTTTCTTCAAATGAGTAATCTTTCTTACCAATTTGGTAGAATTGCAATGAAAGGAACAAATTATATCGCAAAAACCGTGAATGTTGAAAGAAGTAAGGATGTTACAGCTGCAGTAGTCATGACTTTATGCCTTCAATTGGTAATCTATTTTTAGTAAATACATACAACTAGAATAGTACATTCATCATAAATAACAGTAAATTGGGGGAATCAAACATAGTTCGATAGTCCTATATGTTAAAAATTTCGATTAAAAAAATTGTCAATTAACAATATTAAAGTAGAAATTCAAGTTATTATCAGGAAAAATATTTATAATTTTGCCGAAATCAATATTTTTAGTGG
>NZ_NPDD01000116.1 GCF_002272245.1 Bacillus sp. 7884-1
AAATCAATATTTTTAGTGGAGTATTTTCTCTTAAAATGGGGGGAAATAAGCACAATTAATAGAATTTTATGAAAATACAGAAAATTAATTGATTAAAATATGTATAAAGGACTAGTTACGTATATGGTATTTTTGGACATTTTTTCACTATGTAGAAATATAATATTTATTGCCAAAATTGGAAAACAAATAAACGCCTGTCGATAATATGACGATATTAGTAGGTCCTGGTGTAAAAGTAACAATAAAACAGTATATTAAAAAAGATGTAATATTCATGAGGAAAACTCCTTTCAAGGTAATCTCATAGAATTATACATCTTGAAAGTAAATGGCTGATAGTATATTATTGCAGGATTATTCTATAAAGTTAACTCTACAAATTTTGGGTGCCGATACGTATTATTTCATTGTGTAGCATAAAATAAAGGCTTTGTTATCTTTGATTTTAAATAAAAGCTTAGGAGGTCTTCTTTCTTTCAAGCAAAACCCCTTTGAGAGAAGGGGTTTTTTTCACACTTTTATCTCGTTTTAGGTGAAAAAAGAAATCTACTTATTCATAATAAGTGGTGGTTATAACCTGTCTAGTAATCTTTTGAACTTTATAACCAAAGAATGCAAAGATAGGGGGGCTTTTCTTCCGATTGTCTGCATAGAATGTAGACAAGGATAAGTGCTCTCTCAATGAAAATAGTTAACCTGGAGGGAATAACCTAATGCATTTTATTGAAGATGTTAAAGACGTGAAATTTAGTTTTTTGGAAAAACCGCCAGCGTCGTCTATGACTTATGCCTTTGTTTATGTTAATGATCACAATAAATACTATGCAGTTAAAAATGGAGAGCGTTTGTCACGTAGTGAATTGCGAATTGGCAAATATAAAAGGGTTTATACAGTTAATATGCAGCAGCAAACCATCACCTACAAGGAGGAAGTCCCATCGGCTACAAGAGGAAGAAGGTTTTCTGTCAATTTGTTTATCGACATTGCCGTTGAACACCCCGAACGGGTAGTTCAACAAAATGCAGGAGAAATTGGCAACATTATTAACAATAATCTGCCCTTCTGGGTGGAGTCGGAAGCAAGATTTTATTCTATAGAAGAGGATCTGAGTTTTGCCCGGCATATTGAAGAATTTTTTCAAACCTCGCCATTAGTCAAGGTGTTAAGAGAGGCTGGTATTGTTGTTCGAAATGTTCGTGTTTTGATCCGGCAAGGTATTCGGGACCAGCGTCATGATGTGGCCATCGCCGATTTAGACCGGAGCGCAGAACTATCTGCCTATCAAGAGGCTCTGGACTTGGAGGAGGCACGCCGGATTTCGGCCTCAATTAAAGAAGCCCTCCAAGCAGGTGATTTTATCACTGCTGGGAAGCTTGGAGAAAAGAATGAAATGGCAAAGCGGTTAGTGGAATCGGAGTTTAGCCAAAATCAAGCCTTCAAATATGAGGTAAACAAACAACTTTTTAACTTAATCAACGATCACTCTATTGACCAGTTTGAGGCAGAACAAAGATTGGCCAAGCTAAAAAAGCTATTCCCCTATCTCCCCGACAATCTGGAAAACATCAATAGAAAAAAACAGATTTCTGGTCCAAGGAGAGAACTTCCATCGTATTTAAATAAAGGAGATTAGGATTGTGGAATCCATTTTAAATCAGCTTTTTTGGATCTGGTCACTTATTTCTGTCCTGCCGGAATGGATGCGTATTTTTTTGGCTCTCTTTGTGCTCCTGCAGGTCGCAAGGCTGAGTTTGTTGTACATGGTTCCTCCCTTCTTAAACTTGTTGTGCCGTTTGTTGAAAAAAATGCTTTATCTCCTTTCTTACCCAATCATGGCACCTCTTAGCACGATGCAAAGAAGCCGGAGAGAAGCAGGAAAATCTGGAATCCCTGTTTGGATTGATATCATTGAAGGAATGTTTGCCTTGTTCGAAAGATTTTTCAACAAAATGATTCAGCTTTTCATGAAACGGAAAAGGAATAAGACAAGGATTAAAAGATGGACCTTCTATTCTGCCACAGCTTTAGTGATTTTGCTTACTGCTGCAATCATGAACAATCCAAATGAGTGGTATACACAAAAATGGAAGAAAGCTGATGTATGGTTAAACCAAGAACATGTGCACATACAAGCAACCGGGGCTTCCCCTGATCAAAAAGAATTAATTTTAAATAAGAATTATGAAGAAGGCGGGAATATTCGTGAAGTTCCCGCACTCACCGCGCCCCGTCTATACACTATTACAAATGGAGAAATAATGCTCTTTTTGAATGAAGAACAAGTAGATTCCAAAGGAATTAAGTGGCTAAAAGTTCAAACCGCAAACGGGATCGTAGGCTGGATTTCATCCTTGATTGTCAGGGAAAAATAATAAATTGAGTGGGATATTGCCGTCTTAGTGTCGCAATGAATTGAACAATTCCCATGATTTAATAATCCTTTTTCCAGTTCATAGAACAACCCATTTAAGGAGAGTTGACTTCAATGTGAATAGTCCCCTCTCCTTAAATAAATCTCTTCCTAATTGTGTTAATTCATATAGCGATATTCTCTTAGACTATTCAAAATAGAGATTTCCTGTAACAATTTCTCTCCAACATTTGTTTCTCTAACCTTTTTTCTCTTTAATTCTTCATCCACTACTCTTTTAATGGATAAAACATCTGTCCCGTTAAGTAGAACATCTTCTTTTGAATTAAAATGCTTATGGGCGACCAGTTGCATACCGTAGGAATTATAAAGTAACGTATATCCAGCTATACCTGTAGTTGATTGATAAGCTTTGGAGAAACCACCATCGATCACGATCATCTTACCATTTGCTTTAATTGGATTTTCTCCCTCAATTTCTTTAACCGGTGTATGGCCATTTATAATATGACCATGGTCAGGATTCAGATCAAATTCTGTAAGGATTTTGCGGCAAATTTCTTCATTTTCGCGTAAATGGTAATATGGGTTCTTTCTCTCTCTATGGGTTGCCTTGTCCTTAATAAAGTACCTCTCAAAAGTTGTCATTTCTCTTTTCCCAAAGAGTGATGAATATTCTCCTGTCCATAAATACCAGACCATATCAGTCGCAAGATCATCTGTCTCTTCAGGATGTGCAAAAGCATGCCGTAAATAATGTTCAAAAACATCAAGTAATTCACGACCTGCATGGGTATTATTTTCAATAGTCATTTTTTCCATATTCCCTTCTTCATCTAAAGGAATACAACCATGTATTAATAGGTTCCCGTTATATTTTAAATAAAGACTACCTTTCTTCAAAAGGAAATTCATATGTCTGGCCAGCTTTTCTGAATGCTGGACTGAAAATAATAATCTTTCCATAACCTGCTTTTCTTCTTCTAATAACTGATCAGGCTGCTCGGGATTTACAGTTGCAAAGCAAATATTTTCTAGAGGGTAGGTTTTCCCATAAATCGTTATTTCGTTCTTGTCATAATCAATTTTCTCCAGCAAAAGCCTTTCTGACATATTAAAATGCGGGCGCCGCTTTATAATAGGCATTTCGAGTTTGAACTGAATCATTGCAATAGCTTGATGAATTTTCGTTATTTGTAATTTTTCCTGATCAGATTGTTTCTTATCTGAATGTACCTTAGGTCTGAAAGCTGGATTGTCCTCATAGTATTTCTCGGCAAGATTCAGAAGGGGTCTAAGATTGATTCCATATACATCTTCAATAATATCCAGATTGTCGTATCTTGCGCAAATACGAATGATATTAGCGAGACAAACCATTGAACCAGCAAAAGCACCTAGCCATAGTACATCATGGTTTCCCCACTGAATATCTACGGAATGATAATTGATCAGAGTATCCATGATTTTATCCGGTTCAGGTCCACGATCATAAATATCCCCAACCACATGAAGATGATCGACAACTAGTCTCTGAGTTGTATAAGCGAGCCCTGTTATGAGTTTATCTGCCTGACCTAAGGAGATGATTTGCTGGACAATTTCTGTATAATATTGCTCCTTATTTGTAGATTGATTCGTTTTGTATAGCAGCTCCTCTATTATAAACACAAACTGACTCGGCAATGCTTTTCGTAATTTCGAGCGTGTATATTTGAAGGAAGCATGAGAAATAAGCCTTATCATCCGCTCAATGATTACTATATACCATTGGTTTAATTCATGTTCATTGACAAAATGATTTTTAATTAATTTTAATTTTTCTTCAGGATAATATACTAATGTTGCAAATTCATTTATTTCTTTTTCAAATAAAACATCTTGAAACAAGTCTCTGATTCTCTTTTTCACATTCCCTGATCCATTTCTTAACACATGTTGAAACGCTTGATACTCCCCATGTAAATCACTGACAAAATGTTCTGTCCCCTTTGGTAGATTAAGAATGGCTTCCAGATTAATAATTTCAGTTACCACTTTTTCTTCACAATCATATTTTTGGAGAAGTAAATCTAGATATTTTGAGTTCAAAATCATGTATCCCCTTTCAAAATTCACCATTTATTTTCTATCTAATAGATTGAGATTAATTTATTATTTTTATTATCAGATCAAATAATAGTTATTTTACTATTTAGAATTCTCCTGTCAACCAATCTTAATGAAAGATTATATTCTACATTTAACGTATTGATGAATTTGTTGAAAAAAGCCGCACACATTAATTTGATGTGATACGGCAATGGAATTTATCGTTTGCTTGTTTTTTGTTAAACTGCTGTTTTATGTTTTGTTTTATTATGATTTTTTTGATAATTTATTAGATTCTCATACCCAATCTTGTTATTACCCCATGCTTTTTCATATTCCCAGCCAGTTAATTGTTCAAAAACCTGACGGGCTTCTGGAGTAACATCCTTTTTAGAGCCGCCATTTTTTAACCGCTCAATCTCATCTAAGAGAATAACATGATTTTCTTTTGTTAATTTGTAACGATAAGAGATAATCAAACCTCCCGCTAAGAAGAAAAGGGTACCAAATAACAGAATAGAAATAATCATGGTTACAGCAGATTCTGGTTGTGATCCTTGTCCAGATACAAAGCCTGCTTCTTGTAAGGCAACACTTACTAAAAAGACAGCTAAAGCTTGTGTTCCTTTCCTAACTAAACTCATTACACCAGCGAACACACCTTCACGTCTTTGACCCGTTAAAGCTTCATCTACATCTGGAATAAAGGCATAGTTATTCCAAGGAATGTAGTTCAAACCACCACGACCTAACCCACAAATCCCAATCATCACAAACAATAATGCAGTTTTCCCCATTGATTTTTTCAATTCCGTATCCTTGCTCATTTTTAGCAACAAAATGATAGTTATTTATATCAACCATTCCTTTTTCTGAATAAAAAACGTGATCCCTATCTGAAATCACAATATTTCCAGCCCAATCTCCATTAGGTTTTGGTAAATCGCTTACAATAGTATCTAAATTAACACGAACCAGAAGTTTGCGATTTTTTCAAAGCTAAGGTTCTCATAAGAACGGATTAGGCGGACTGAAGTTAAATACCCATTATCGCCATCTAACTCCATCCAATGGTTTTCCCCTTCATACTTATCTGCCTGATTAAGTGCAAGATCCTTGTCCTTCTCTTTTAGTCGGTTACTGCTGGAACCGGCTAAAAATTCTCTTCCTGCAGAATCATACAGAAAAATGGATTGAATATATTTCTCAGAACCAACATATTTTACTAATTTATCTTCAATTTCCTGTTCAAGGCGATAAATATCATATTTCTCTACATTTCCTTGAAGCTCTATTAAGATTCTTTGAATATCCTGATCAACTGCTATTTCATAGCTTACTTCTTCCACTCGTTCAAGTTTCTCTTCAATGCTGTTCGATGACATCATCAACACTTGTGAGGATTTTGCATAGATTTGCTCATCATAAAGGGAAAAAGCATATCGAATTCCTCCCAGTACAAACACTAGCGTGGTCACCATAATCAATGAAATCGTTAAAAAAAGCTTTACGTTCAGCTTAGAATTATTATAGATATTCGTGAAGTAGAACCATAACTGTTTCATGTAAATAAAAAAAGCTCCCTTAGTTGAAAAATAGCAAAATAATTCAATAAAATAATTTATTTTTTTATAAAACGGTTACAAAAAAACATTTCCACTACCTACATAATCATAGTGTAATAAAAATAGAAAATGATTCCCACCAAAAAACCGACTTTAATGTTTAAAAAACAGTGGGTTCATTATCCCCATTTTCCTTTTTAAACCTCGGATGAAGTAATATTATTGATAGGATACAGATCAATAAACGACTGGGGTTGTTTTTCTCGGTATTCTTTTGGTGTACATAATTTTATCTTTACAAAGTTGCGATTAAAGGACCGTATGCTTTCATAACCACAAAGGAAAGCAATTTCTGTAATATTTTTCTCTGTATAGATTAATAGATAACAGGCATAGTTTACTCTGGTTTCATTTAAAAAATCCACAAAAGACTTACTAATATGAGTATTAAAATACTTCGATAAATAGTTATAACTGTAACCTATTGTACCAGCGATACTTTTTAAAGAAATCGATTCTGTAAAATGGTCCTGGATATAGGTTAACAACTTATGGAGCAGCTCTGGATCTTGTTTTTCTCCTCTAATTAAGCTGGTTTGTCCCATTAGCTCTGATAATAATAAATAGAGACAGGCTTTTTGTTCTAGCAGATTTGGGTTATCTTTGAAAAGTGTCCTAGAAATTAGTGTATTCGCTTCCAAAGATAGGTTGAAAACTGGATTTTCAAGTGAACTATTTTCTATCATACTTTGAAATGTTGGAACATAGTCTGGCGAAAAAATACAAATTTTAGATAGAGAGTGTGATTTTGTAATAAACGAGTGAATCTCATATGGCAATATGAGTAAGAATTGTCCAGTTTTCAAATGAAAACTTCTTTGATTAATAATCACTTCCATTTCTCCATCAACGAGGAATAATAATTCATAACAACGGTGGAGATGGCTTGGAAAGTTTAGATTCATCGTTTGATAGTTTGATATTAAATCAAAATGGTGTGCTTCATATATTAACATGCTAAGAACATCCTCAGTAAAGAGTAAATTTTGTCTAGGATTATATAAGTTTTTACTTGTTGTGTCAAACCTGTAAATGATAGATTTATCGATATTAGAGTTATCTTGATGACATACAAAAGGAGATGCGCTATGGAAAAAATTAGAATCGGAATGGTCGGCTATAAATTTATGGGTAAAGCACACAGTCATGCTTACCGGGATCTTCCACTCTTTTTCCCGAATACGATTCATCCTGAAATGAAGGTTATTTGCGGCCGTGACCTTAATGGCGTGACAACTGCAGCCAAGCAATTCGGCTGGGAGGAATATACAACCGACTGGAAAAGCCTCTTAGAAAGAGATGACATTGATTTAATCGATATCAATGCACCTAGTGATGTACATAAAGAAATAACGATTGCTGCTGCTCAAGCCGGCAAGCATGTTTTTTGCGAAAAACCGTTAGCGCTTACATTGAAGGACTCGAGAGAAATGCTTGATGTCGTTGAGGCTGCTGGGGTCAAACATATGGTTGGATTTAACTATCGCTTTGCCCCCGCCGTAATGTTGGCTAAAAAGCTTATTGACGAAGGAAGGCTGGGCGATATCTATCATTTCCGTGCCTGGTTTTTACAAGATTGGCTCGTGGATCCAAACTTTCCGCTAGCCTGGAGACTTCAGAAAGAAATTGCAGGATCTGGCTCCCACGGAGACCTCGGGGCTCATTTAATCGATCTGTCTCACTATCTAATTGGCGATATAACCGAAGTAATTGGTATGAACGAAACCTTTATTAAAGAACGGCCCATTCCGTCTCAGATGACAGGCTTATCAGCAAAAGGCAGCGAAAGTGATGAAAAGGGCGAAGTGACAGTGGATGACGCTACCCTATTTTTATCTCGGTTTGCTAACGGAACTTTAGGAAGCTTTGAAGCTACTCGCTTTGCAGCTGGACATCGCTGTACCAATTCATTTGAAATCAATGGCAGTAAAGGCAGTGTTATCTTTGATTTTGAACGGATGAATGAACTGCAAGTTTATTTCGTTGATGACCGAGACGATGTCCAAGGCTTCCGCCGTGTCTTAGCAACTGACCCACAGCACGCTTATGCGGAAAACTGGTGGCCGCCAGGACATACGATTGGTTATGAACATACATTTATTCATGAAATTGTTGAACTTATGGAGTCTTTCCGGGAAGATCGACAGCCTGTTCCAAACTTCCTTGACGGCGTAAAGTGCCAGGAAGTCTTGGAAGCGGTTGATTTATCGATTGAAAAACGTCAATGGATCCGAATTTCTGACGTTTAAAAACATATAAAGGAGTGCTTTTACCATGAAAAAAAGTGCATTGATTGTTTGGGGTGGATGGGATGGACATCAGCCAGAGCAGGTATCAGAAATTTTCAAAGGAATCCTTGAGGAAGAAAACTTCCAAGTAGAGGTATCCAATTCACTAGACTCTTATGGAGACAAGGAAAAGTTAAAATCATTGGATTTAATCGTTCCCCACTGGACGATGGGTGAAATTGAAAGAAAGTATGTCTTAAATATCTCTGAAGCAGTCTCTGCAGGTGTTGGTTTAGCTGGGTGCCATGGAGGAATGTGTGACTCTTTCCGTAATAATGTGGACTGGCAATTTATGACAGGCGGTAATTGGGTTGCCCATCCTGGAAATGATGGTGTGGAATACATGGTGAACATCAAGCATACCTCTAGTCCACTAGTAGAGGGTCTTTCCGATTTTAAAGTCGTTAGTGAGCAATATTACCTTCACTACGATCCAGCTGTTGAAGTATTAGCTACCACTCGCTTTCCGGTTGTTGACGGCCCTTATGCTGCGAATAAAGCCATTGATATGCCAGTAGTATGGACCAAACGCTGGGGTCTGGGAAATGTGTTTTATAGTTCATTAGGCCATCAAGCTAATATCATTGCCATGCCGGAAGTTTCACTCATTATGCGCCGTGGATTTTTGTGGGCCACTGAAGGAAAAAAAAGAGATGCAGCGTCTAATTATGGAAATGTACGTAACTACACAGGTATGGGAGACAGTCAGTAAGTAAAGGGAATTTCGAGGAGCTTATTGAAAGTTAAACATAATAAACTGGAGGATCCCCTAATGAAAAAACTTAAAATTGGTATCATCGGTTGTGGAAATATTAGTTCTATTTATATGGAAAACTGTCAGAAGTTCCCTCACCTAGAGCTAATTGCCTGTGCGGACTTAGATGTACAGCGAGCACAATTACAAGCTGAAAAGTTTGGTGTCCCTAGGGCTTGTTCGGTAGAAGAGTTACTGTCTGACTCAGCCATTGAACTCGTAATTAATTTAACCATTCCTAAAGCACATGCCGCTGTCTGCATACAGTCACTTGAAGCAGGCAAGCATGTATATACAGAAAAACCACTGGCTGTGACACGCGAGGAAGGAAAACAAATTTTAGAAACCGCTAAGAAGCACAATCTTCTTGTTGGCAGTGCACCTGACACCTTCTTAGGTGCTGGTATTCAAACGGCTATCCATTTAATTGAACAAGGTGAAATTGGTGTACCGATTGGTGCATCCGCCTTCATGATTTGCCGCGGGCACGAACATTGGCATCCAGACCCTGCTTTTTATTATGATATTGGCGGCGGACCTATGTTTGATATGGGACCTTATTACCTAACAGCCTTAGTGGCTCTGTTAGGACCGATCAAACGAATTTCTGGTTCTACTCGTATCAGTTATCATGAAAGAACGGTGCAAAGCACACCGAAAGCAGGTACTAAAATTGAAGTATCAACCCCTACACATATCTCAGGTGTGATAGATTTTGCATCGGGTGTAATTGGAAGTATTACAACAAGCTTTGATGCCTTTGGCGGAACATCACTGCCCCCTATTGAAATTTATGGAAGTGAAGGAACGCTACTTGTTCCTGATCCTAATACATTCGGCGGACCTGTAAAAATAAGGAAACGTGACGAAAAAGAATTTAAAGAGGTGCCTCTTGCAAATGGATATTCCCAAAACAATAGAGGGCTTGGTGTTGCTGATATGTCCAAATCCATCCTCGAAGGTGGGAAGTATCGAGCAAATAGCGAATTAGCGTATCACGTATTAGAAGCGATGCATGGCTTCCATGATTCCTCAGATAGTGGTAAACACTATATAATGGAAAGTACATGTGAGCGCCCTGAATCTGTGTTATTGGAATTACAGGCTTAAGTATTTCGCGATAAAAGAATACTTTCATAAACGATATAAAAGGGCACCCCTCATTCTTGGAGAGCCCTTTTTACATGTTCGCTGCTCTGATTGCGTCGGTCCCAAACAGCCCTCACACCTCCATAAATTCACAAACAATAAAACTTCCATTTACGTTATAGGTTTTTATCTGCTTAAATCTTTTTATGTTACTTAGGATTATAGTATTTCCATCCAAATCTTTATAGCTGTTGCTAAAATTAATAAAGCTAATACAACTTGTAAAATCTTGGTGTTTACCTTTTTTCCAGCCATTGCACCTAATGGTGAGGCAATTAAACTGGCAATAATCATAATTACGGAAGGTAAGAATTCTACTTGTCCCGTGGTAATTTTCCCCACAGTGGCACCGATTGAAGATAGAAACGTAATAGCCAATGATGAAGCAATCGTCATACGTGTTGGTATTTTTAATACAACAAGCATGATTGGAACTAATAAAAATGCTCCTGCTGCTCCAACAATTCCAGAACCAATTCCAACAATTGATGCTAGAGATGCTGCAAGCCATTTATTAAACTTCACTTGATCAAGAGGAATATCATCAATTCCTTTTTTCGGAACAAACATCATGACAGCGGCTATTAATGCTAATATCCCATAGACTAAATTAATTCCTTGCTCTGTCATTAACCTTGAACCATAACCACCAACAAAACTACCAATTAAGATACTTGCTCCCATATATCCAATTAGTGTTTTATTTAAATAGCCACCTTTACGGTATGCCCAAACCCCGCCGATTGTCGCAAATAATACCTGAACAGCGCTTATTCCTGATACTTCGTGGGCACTAAATGCTGCTAAACCAAATAAAGGTGGAATATATAAAAGCATTGGATATTTAATAATTGAACCGCCAATTCCTAACAACCCAGATATATATGAACCAATTAAACCAATTAAGAAAATAGTAATAATAAATCCAATATCCATCGTAAAGCCTCCCCTTTAAGAAAAGGGAACCCCATTTGGTTCCCTATTTCTTTAACCTTTTATAATCCAAAACTTTAAAACATCGTTTTCCACTTCGTGCTTAATTAACTCGTGACCGCCAGATTTTGCCCATGCTGTAAGGTCATTCTTTGCTCCTTTATCCGTAGCATGGATTTCTAAAACTTGGCCGCTTTCTAATTCATTCATTGCCATTTTTGTCTTAACGATCGGCATTGGACATGCTAACCCTTTTGCATCTAAAACTTTATTTGCTTCCACTTCTTTTACCTCCTAGTGTTTGTTGTACTTATCGAACTGCACAGCGATTTGGTCCGATTTCCATTTCACGTTGCTTTTCTTCATCGGGATTGATTTTCCCCATATTCGTTTCACGAATTTCTTGATACGCATTTGGTTGTGGTGGTAAGTTTTCCGTTACTAATTTTCTGAACTCATTTTCGTCTTTAATATTCAAGCCATGATTCTTGGCATAAAGTGTCCCTAATTTCTCTGATACACTACCATCTTCATTCAATTCTTCAATGATCATAAAGTGAGCAGGAAGGACAATTAAATCCTCTGATAATTCTCTATAGCGTTTATATAAACTTTCTCTTAAATCCCCTACCCAATCTTGAGCCAAGCCAGCTAAATCAGGTCTCCCAATTGAGTCAATGAACAATATATCACCTGAAAGCAAGAACTTTTCATCTACAATAAATGAAGTAGACCCAATGGTATGACCTGGAGAATATAGGGCATGGATATTAATTTTTACATTTCCAATTTCTATAAGGTTTCCATCTTTTAATGATTGGTAAGCAAACGTAACTTCTGTTGCATCTTTTGGAGGTAGCCAATAAGTTGAGCCTGTTTTTTCCGCAATGGTTCTTCCACCGGAAATGTGGTCCGCATGTAAGTGTGTGTCAAAAACATGAGCAATTTTTGCACCAATACTGTCAGCAAACTCAAGGTAAATGTCAGTCATACGAGTGGCATCAATAATAGCAGCATCACCGTTCGACACAACCATGTAAGATAAACATCCTTTACCAATACGTACAAACTGATAAATTTCGCCTCCATCTCTTAAATCCCCGACTTTTACAGGTTCTAGATGTTCACTCCAAGCTTTCATACCACCCTTTAGGTAAGAAACAGTAAGCCCTTCATCAGAGAGCATTTCAGCAATCATAATAGATGAACCTTCCTTCGCACACACGACCAAAACTTCTTTATCAGAAGGAATCTTACCCATAATACCTTCAACACCATCTAGCAATTCAAAATAAGGGATGTTATAATACTCGAAGTTTTCTCCTTCAATTTTCCAATCCTGAAAGTCACTCTCATTTCGAACATCTAGAATGAATAATTCTTCCTTATAAAAGACTTTTTGGGTAACATCTTTTGAAGTCATTACATTTACCGTCATTCCGAATTACCCCCTATGGTATGTTTTGTATTAAAAAACTTTAATGCTTACTTCAGAAAACTAGTTGTTTTCCCTGACCATTGACTCATCCCTGGTACTACGTTAATAACTTTAGTGAATCCCTTCTCTGTTAACTTCTGTGCAGCAAGATCACTACGGTTTCCAGTTCGGCAGACTACAAAAATGCCTTCTTCTTTGTTTAATTCATCAAGCCGATTTTCTAACTCACCCAATGGGATAGAAATAGCATTTTGGATATGATTAAAGGCATATTCTGCTGTCTCCCTAACATCCAGAACAACAATATTTTCATTTGCTTTAAGTCTCGTCTCAAGTTCTACATTGTTAATCACATATTGGTGTTTTCTCTCTAACGTTTCATCACTTTCGGATTTTCTTAGGTAGTGCTTTAAAACCATGCCTTCCTCTAATGTACCTAAATACTGATGCCCTCTGCTTTCAGCCCAAGCCTTAATGTCAGCTTTTGAACCTTTATCTGTTGCTTGGACTTCTAGTACATGACCAGCTTCTAATTCATTCATTGCCTTCTTGGTCTTAACAACTGGCATAGGACAAGCTAATCCTATTGCATCCAAAATTACGTTTGCTTTCATGTTCTCCATCTTATTGCCTCCATTTATATACCTAACAGGGTATTATTTTTATTAAAAAAATTTATTCAACTTTTCCTTCCCAGGAAAGCATTCCACCTGTCATATACATTACTTTATATCCTTGATACTCAAGAAATTGTACAGCTTGAGCACTTCTGCCACCGGAGCGGCAAACGATAATATATTCTTTTGATTTGTCTAATTCATGCATACGAAATTCTAATAATCCTAACCGAATGTTTATAGCACCGGGAATCTTTCCACCTGTCACCTCATCCACTTCGCGAACATCAATAATATCTAATTTTTTTCTTTCATTTTTTAATTGTTCAACTTCCTTTGCCGTTATTGCTTTCATTTTAAAATCCTCCTCTATTTACAATTTTTATGACCAAGCGTTCATGCCGCCTTTTACGTTTGTTACTTTCGTATAGCCTAATTTTCTTAATATCTTACTTGCTTGCCCGCTTCTCATTCCACTTTGACAAATAACAATTACTACTTTGTCCTTTGAAAGTTCTTTCTCCGCTTTTTGTGCAAGTAGATTAAGTGGAATATTCTTAAATTCCCTAATGTGATTTCCTTTATATTCTCTAGATGTTCTTACATCTACAAACATTTTATTTTTATCATTTAATTCATTTTTTAATTCTGCAGTTGAAATATTTCTTACACCTTTAGTTGGCATGAAACGATATACAATAAATAAGATGAAAAGTGAAATGAATACGTAATTTATATAATCCAAGTCTAGTCCCTCCTATAGGTTTGGGGAAGATATTCCCCCTTATAAATTAAATGAACAGGTTGACATTACCATCCTCAGCTTCTGATAGATATGCTGCAACTCCTGCATATTCAATATTATCTAACAGTTCTTCTTTTTGAAGACCTAGTAAATCCATCGTCATGGTACATGCTATTAATTTTACATCTTGCTCTTGAGCCATCTCGATTAGTTGAGGAAGGGGCATTGCATTGTGTTTTTTCATTACTTTTTTGATTAGCTTAGGTCCAAAACCAGCAAAGTTCATTTTGGATAATCCCATGTTATCAGCGCCTCTAGGCATCATTTTGGCAAACATTTTTTCCAGAAATCCTTTTTCAACTGAAATAATTTCATCCTTTCGTAAAGCATTTAATCCCCAAAAAGTGTGAAAGATCGTTACTTCATGATCATATGCAGCTGCACCATTCGCAATAATATAAGCTGCCATTGCTTTATCATAATCTCCGCTTAATAGGACGATTGTTGTTTTTTTCTTTTCTGTCATTATTAAGACCTCCTATATTAATTACCCATATGGGTATTTATTTAAACGAAAGCAAAGTTACCTCTACCCCTACGGGTATGATAGTAACCAAAATAAAAGAGGGTGTCAACCCCTTTTTTATCGACTTCTTACTAATAGGTTTACTGCTTCTTTTACTAATTCTTCGGTACTTCTTTCATTCGTTTCATCCGCTTTTTTAACACACTCCACTAAATTTGAACTAACAATTACTCCTATTGTTCGATCAATTGCTGTTCTAGCAGCAGATAACTGAGTAATAACATCTTTACAATCCTTATCTTCTTCCATTAACCGTAATATTCCTCTTAACTGCCCTTCGATCCGTTTCACCCTGTTTTTAATTTGATCATTATAATCCATTACTTTTACCTCCTTAACAGTTAACTTTTACTTCTAAATGACATTCATTTAAATTATTTTGACTAACAAATGAATATCCAACAATTCGATATCCCTTATGTTTTAATGCACGGATTCCAACATTTTTTTCAAGTAAACTTGATACAACTAAATGTAAATCTCTATGTGGGATCTCATTAATATGCCTTTTAAGATAGGCTATTGGAATATTCAGTGCTCCTTCAATTGGGTTCTTATAGGATTCATTATAATCTCTTACATCAAGAATTTCTAATTTAGTCGAATCAAGTTCTTCTAATTGAGAACATTTTATACCCAAGACTGGAAAATACCTTTTATATAGTATAACTAGTATTACTAGTAATCCTAAAATTAAATATATCATTTATACCCCCTACCATGAAAACAAATATCAATAACACGATTAATATTATACCCCTATAGGTATAGTGTCAATAGTTATTATTCAAATTTACTAAGATGTATTGGTATACAAACCATTATTTCCACCAATATATACTGCCTTTCATATACATTGGTTTAATTGGTTTGAAGTCATACTATTACCTTATTTCTTTTTTAAATGATTTTTTCATCTTGTTCAGTTTTTAAGAGTGTATGTCCTGCATTTTTTGACCAAGCTGGAATGTCATTTAAAGCTCCACTATCTGTCACATGGTTCTCTAAAACTTGAGTAAATTGAGTATCTTAGTATGATTAATACCATTTAATTTGAAAATCGAATTAAAATATACCCTGGTAGGTTTATACCGATATGGGTATTATGACTCGCAAAAAAATAATGTAATGACACTTTTACATATGTTCACATTTTCTTCATATTTACTGTGTAAATCAATTTGAAAAAATGTGATTTCTCAAAGTTTTTGCCCAACAAATTGTATGACATGGGATAAACCATTATGGAGCTTCCCTTCATGCCGGGTAACCTCCCCCATAAAAAAGTGGATAATCCTCCAATCTGAAAAGAAATGTAAAAATTCTTCTGGATTATATAAAAAGGCCAAGTCCTTGGGTCCGCCACTTCCATATGGTATTTGGTATATTGAATATACCTCTGTTACAAAATGCCCACCTGGCTTAATCGTTTCTTTAACACCTTGGAGTGTCTTCTTGCGCAACTCTGTTGGAAAATGCCCAAAAATGCAAACAAGCTGATCCCATTTCTCTTTTTCCCAGATTACCTCATTTAGATCAACAAGCTCAGTACTAACCGTTACACCTCTGCTATCGGCAAGTTTTTTTGTTTTTGCTAAGCCTGATTCCGAATAGTCCCAAGCGGTTACTTTAATTCCTTGTTCAGCTAAAAAAACTGCATTGCGTCCTTCACCTTCTGCGATTGCCAAAGTATCACCGGATAATTGAAGTTTTTTCTGGATATCTGCTAAAAATACATTGGGTTCGCTTCCATAAACATATTCCTCATCCTGAAATCGAATATTCCATTGATTCATAATCATTCTCCTTTTTAATCCATATTGTTTATTAATTCTGTCATCATTTCTTTATCCATGGGACCAATTATTTTTTTACGTATGACGCCTTTCGAATCGATAAAATAACTTGTTGGGATTGTAATTGCTTGATAAGTTTTCCCTATTTCTCCACTGCGGTCCAGTAATATAGGAAAAGTTAACCCATAATCTTGTACAAAAGCTTTAATTTTTCCTTCGTCTTTTTCTGTTTCTGTCAGGTTTACAGCAAGTATTTCCACATTATTCTCTTTCTGATTATGATAAAAATCTTGCATATGTGGCATTTCTGCTTTGCATGGCGGGCACCAAGTCGCCCAAAAATTTATAATTACTTTTTTCCCTTCTAAATCGGAGAGAGCCATTTCTTCCCCGGCTAATGTCTGTAGTTGAAAATCAGATGCTTTTTCCCCTTCATGAATACCCTTTTCAAAATTATTACTCACCGGTTTACTATTTTGATTCATATTTTTAGATTCACTGGTTGAAAAGTTATTATTGTAAAATCCCCATCCAATTATCCCCACAAGTCCTAATATGACGAGTGTTTTTTTGTACATTTCATTCACTCCTAACGATTAAGAAACAGGCTTTTTATCCCAATAAAAGAGGGAAACTACTATTAAACCAATGAAAAACCATTGCTCCATTGAAAATAAGAAAAAGTTAACGGCAATATTCTCATAAATGAATGAAAGGATAAGATTTAGAAAAGAAAGAATGATAGTGAAAGTAAAGATGTTTTTTTGAGTTAAAATGTCTCGTTTAATGAAGGCTAAAGACAAGCATGAAGCAGTACATAACCCAAAAAGGAGATGGCTAAGATTTTCGCCATTTAGAAAAAAATATCGTAATATGTGATACCCACTTAATGTTGAGAAACTAAAAATGAATGCAGATTGTAAGATTAACATATTAGGTATTTTTATCTTCCTTGCTTTGAAAAAGAAATATAAAACTGATCCAATAATTGCCAGAATTAAACCATTGCTGCCCCCTGTAAAATATAATAAAGAGTATAAACTCTTCATAACCAATGAGGGTTCCAGTAAGATTAGACTGATTTTCCATATAATAAAACCTATAAATAAGGTATTTGCTATTTCGTCGAATATCTTCTTAGTAGTCTCATCTTTTTCCGTAGGCATAAACCACCATTTCAAAAAGAATAAACCAATGATCACTGATATCCCTAGCAATAACCATTTAACCAGAATGGCGAATGAGCCTATTTGAATAACTTCCATAAGCCCCCCTAATCATTATTAATTGAATTTAAAATCATATACCATTTTACTGTATAATGGTTATTCATTTTTACATCAAAAAAGGGCTAACCAGCCCCTTTTTAAAATTTATTTAATAGAATGATGTCACTACTATCGCAGAAGTTAAACCCGAAGCACTTTAAATTGTCCGCCTCCGAGTATGGACTTAACATAATCGATCTTTACATGATCAAAATAAACTTTATTTCTTTCATTTTATTTATGATGTTTGTATATTTCACTTTAATATAAAAGTGGTAATTATTATCCCTAAAATTTTTCTAAAGCAGCAATTTAGCCTATTTAGAAAGCCGTTGATGTCAGCAACAACATAAATATTTTAATTTTATATTGCTCTATTTATTAATAACAATCGATAATTTATAGCTTACCAAATTGCTCAAACCTATTAAAAATCCATCTAATATTTCATTGGTTTGAAATTTGCATTCGAGAAGATAACAACTTTCTCCACTGATTTTGAAATTGTTTATGACGTATTGTTCTTGGTTTTTTATGAGCGACAAATAAGGTTGATGATTCGTGTTTTTCGTATAAATATGTAGAATTGCGTGAATTGCATACCCCATTTTTACCTGATTAACATTAATGGTGTATCCCTCTATAATCCCACTGTCTTCTAATTTCGCCACTCTAGCTGAAGTAGCTGGTCCAGTCAAATGGACTTTCTCGCCTAATTCTTTCATTGTAATCCGACTGTTCTTCGATAATTCGTCTAAGATCTGAATATCCGTGCTATCTAACATTTATACACTCCTTTCATTAATAAAGTAAAACCGCCAAAACACTTTATTTAATCTATGTATCCTGCAATGGGTTACAGTATAGAATATACATTGTTCAAAGAAATTTTAAAAGAAAAGGAGTTAATGAAATATGAATATACAACTAATTCGAAACGCTACACTCGTTCTTCAATATGCAGGTAAAAAGTTTCTGATTGATCCATTTTTAGCAGATAGAGGGACTCTTCCGCCTTTCCCTTCATTAAAACAAGACGACTCAAATAATCCTTTATTTAGTTTGCCAATATCTATTGACGATATTATTCATAATGTTGATGCTGTAATTGTCACTCATCTACATTATGACCACTGGGATGATGCTGCCAAAGAGGCATTGCCAAAGGATATAAAGCTGTTTAGTCAAAACGAAGAAGATGCCGCTGAAATCAGAAACTCTGGTTTTCAAAATGTAGAAGTCTTACAAAAAGGTACCGTTTTCGAGGGCATACAATTAAGCAAAACAAACGGAGAGCATGGAAGAGGAGATATATTAAAACTTCCATTAATCGGTAAAGTGAGCGGAGTTGTCTTTAAGCATTCTGATGAAAAAACGCTATATATTGCTGGAGATACAGTGTGGAATAAGTATGTTCAAGAAGCTATCGAAACACACAAACCAGAAATAATTGTCGTAAATGGTGGGGATAACCAATTTCCAGAAGGTGGTTCTCTAGTAATGGGGAAAGATGATATTTTTGAAGTTTATAAAGCTGCTCCTAACGCAAAAATTATTTCTGTCCATATGGAAGCAGTCAATCATTGGGCATTATCAAGAGAGGAATTAAAAAGCTTTATTAATGAAAAAGAAATCTCCTCTAATGTTTTAGTACCTAAAGACGGAGAAACATATTCATTTTAAAGAATCAGAGCAGACAGAAATTGCAGTTTTAATTTTATATGAGTGGAAAGACAATCATGTCTGTTGAAACCAAATAAGAGTTGGTTCGTCGTTTTTATGCAGCACTTTTCCAAACAACCAATGTGTCTTCCTCTCTTAAAAAATCAAAAGCATCGTCTAGTCCGTTCTTGATGATTTGTCTTCACTAGCATTGTCAGTGAAGATTTGTTGGCATCCGCGTTGTGGTAAAGCATTCTTTTGTTGGATAAATTTCTGATCTTAAATAAAAACCCAGGTTAATTGTGAATGTTAATTTTATTTTGTGCAGTTTCTAAGCATTTATTTGTTTGTAGTGATACAAGGAGCTCATGATTATGTAGTTGATAATCATGAGCTTCTTAATTATTTATTGAACGAAACCTTCTAAAAGAGGATGGGCAAGAAATCGCCTCTTACAGGGATGCTTGTAGATAAAGGTGGTCGTACTTCAATGGCTGTTGCTTCTGGTGCCACGCTTCTGGCCTCTGGTATGCTGGCACCTTTTGCCCTGCAGATTCAATGGTACTACTTATCTGTGCGTTAGTACTACTTGGTGTTGGCTGGAACTTTAGCTTAATAAGCGGAACGGTTCTCATTGTAGATGCAACACATCCATCTATTGGTGCAAAAACACAGGGATCTGCTGATGTCTTGCTTGCATTATCAGGTGCCACCGGCGGTGCGTTATCAGGATTGGATTGATGCTAAGGTAATAAGCGGAGATGTAGCAAAAACTCCGACCTTCGCCTTCTTAGGTGTAGTCGATTCCATTATACTAGAGCTTGCATACGGTAATGATGAAAAACGGCTTAGAAGCCTCTTGGACAGTATTGTGGAGAGGTATTTCACATCAATGATTATACAGAAAGAGGTGTTTATATATGAAGAAAACAATTAAAGAACAAAAGTTGGTATTAATTATTCTTTTAAGCAATATATTCATTGCATTTCTAGGTATAGGTCTCATTGTCCCCGTTATGCCGTCTTTTATGAATATCATGCATTTATCGGGAAAAACGATGGGCTATCTTGTCGCCGTACTTGCGGTGGCACAACTACTTATATCACCGCTCGCAGGACGATGGGTTGACCATTATGGCAGAAAGAAAATCATCATAATCGGCTTGTTTCTTTTTGGTGTTTCAGAACTTATCTTTGGTCTAGGCACGAATGTATCAGTGCTTTATATATCAAGGATTCTAGGGGGAATTAGTGCCGCCTTTATTATGCCAGGTGTTACTGCATATGTTGCAGATATTACATCTGTTCAGGAACGTTCAAAAGCGATAGGCTATATTTCTGCCGCCATTAGTACTGGCTTTATTATCGGACCTGGCATCGGTGGCTTTATTGCAGAATACGGTATACGTATGCCCTTCTTCTTTGCGGCAGGCATTGCCTTTTTAGCATGCATTTCATCAATATTTATCTTAAAAGAGCCGCTGACAAAGGAACAGCTTGCAGAAATTTCTGCTAATACAAAGCAAACAAACTTTATAGGCGATTTCAAAAGATCACTTAATCCGCGTTACTTTACTGCCTTTATCATTGTATTTGTACTTGCTTCCGGTTTATCAGCATATGAAACAGTTTTCAGCCTATTTTCTGATCATAAATTTGGCTTCACGCCGAAGGATATTGCAGCTATTATTATAATCAGCTCAATCTTTGGAGTTGTTATGCAAGTATTTATGTTTGGAAAAATGGTAGATATACTTGGTGAAAAGAAACTGATCCAATTATGTTTAATTATAGGTGCAATATTGGCGGTGGCGTCCACTGTAATCTCTAGCTTATTGGCAGTGCTGGCGGTAACTTGCTTCATCTTCCTCGCATTTGACTTGCTTCGCCCGGCATTGACGACTTTTTTATCAAAAGCTGCCGGGAAAGAGCAAGGATTTGTTGCTGGAATGAACTCAACCTATACGAGCTTAGGTAATATCGGTGGGCCAGCGATGGGTGGAATATTATTTGACATAAACATCCACTATCCTTATCTTTTCGCTGCTGTCATTATGGTCATTGGCTTCGGTATTACAGTTATGTGGAAAGAAAACCAATTGGGAGAAAGCTTAGCGAAATAATTAGAAAAGTACGAGACACCTTTGGAACAATAAAAGGCCCAGATTGTACCTGTGATGATCATTCAAAGTAGCATTCCTTGTGGAGTTAGAAAACTATCTAACTCGAAAAGCTATACTCTTAACTTTGAACATTTAAAAACTGCCATTAATAGGTAAAGTGTGCGGCGTTGTTTTTAAACATCAAAATGAAAAAACATTATATATTGCCAGTGATACAGTGTGGAATGAGATGTTCAAGAAGCTATCGAAATACACAAGCCAGAATCATTGTAGTATTGGCGGAGATAACCAACTTCCAGAAGGTGGTTATCTAGTAAGGGTACAAATGACATTTATGAAGTATATAAGGCTGCCCCTACCGCAAAAATTATTTCTGTCCATATGGAAGCGGTCAATCATTGGACATTATCAAGAGAGGAATTAAAAAGCTTTATTAATGAAAAAGAAATCTCCTCTAATGTTTTAGTACCTGAAGACGGAGAAACATATTCATTTTAAACAATAAAAACAGACAGAAAACATAAATTTCTTGGCATGCAAAAAAGAGTCAAAAAACTCATTATTACTTTTTAAATTTACTGCTGACAACCATGTCCGCAGTATTTCTCTATTGAATCCTCTCTTTTTTAGAACAATTCCCCCCTAGGTGCATAACCAACTTACTACTTCAATAAAGAGGTAACCGAGCAAGTTTAGGATCCTCTTTTGTGAATAACTAAAAAATTAAATTGTTAGGAAGTGTAATGTTTGATAACTGAAATGGAAGATTCCGAAAAATCAATACAGCAGCCTGTTTGGTTGCAAAGTTATATTGATTCTCCCGAAAAACAAAAACATCTTTATAAAAAAACATTAAGAATTGTTATCCTTTCACAAATCTTTGGAGGAGCAGGACTTGCAGCCGGTATAACGGTAGGCGCCCTTCTTGCACAAGATATGCTAGGGACAGAAAGCGCAGCTGGGATTCCAGTTGGCTTACTCACTTTAGGATCTGCAGGTGCCGCACTGCTTGTAGGTCGGCTTTCACAACGTTTTGGCCGCAGAGCGGGACTTGCCGCTGGTTTTCTTACCGGAGGACTGGGTGCAATCGGAGTTATCATCGCCGCCTTAATCAACAATGTTATGCTTTTATTCGCTTCCCTACTTATTTATGGAGCTGGTACCGCCACAAATCTTCTAGCACGATACGCGGGTACAGATTTGGCGACACCAAAACAACGGGCAACTGCTGTGAGCATGGCTATGGTTTCTACTACCTTTGGTGCTGTAGCGGGTCCTAACTTGGTCGATACGATGGGGAAATTTGCACACTCTATAGGTATTCCTACTTTGGCTGGTCCCTTTATCCTAGCGGCGGCTGCTTTTATCCTTGCCGGATTTGTTCTATTAATTTTTCTTCGTCCAGACCCTTTGGTTGTATCTAGAGCAATAGCGAAAGCCAAGGAGATAGACAGTGCGGTACAGGCAAAATCAAATTCAGAAAATTCCACAGCAAACAAAATGGGAATTATTGTAGGTGCTACAATTATGGTATTAACACAATTTGTTATGACGGCCATTATGACCATGACACCGATACATATGAAACACTATGGTCATGGTTTGAGAAAAGTGGGTTTGGTCATAGGTTTTCATATAGGTGCCATGTTCCTTCCTTCACTTGTTACAGGCCTACTGGTTGATAAAGTCGGTCGTCCTACTCTACTATGGCTGTTGTTTCTGGTGCCACGCTTCTGGCCTCAGGCATACTAGCAGCTTTTGCTCCAGGGGAATCAATGGTCCTTCTTATCTGCGCACTTATACTGCTTGGTGTTGGTTGGAATTTTGGCTTAATAAGCGGAACTGCTCTTATTGTAGATGCAACACATCCATCTATTCGTGCAAAAACACAGGGGTCGGTTGATGTCTGGCTTGCATTATCAGGTGCCTCCGGCGGTGCTTTATCAGGAATAATAGTCGCTCATTCTAATTATGCGGTACTATCACTTTCTGGAGCTATTATTTCACTGCTGCTCTTTCCTATAGTTATTTGGTCTCGTAAGACTCAAAGATTCAAAGCAAAGAGTTGATATAAATTTTCTTATATTATTAAGATAGGATCCTATGTCGCTCTTCTCCTAAAGAGTAGCAAGTGTTGCAATATGAAAATCAATCATGTACTGCACTATCAATTAGAATAGGGCTTTCCAACAAATCGGAAAGCCCTATTCCTTTTATTCTTTGACCTACTTTTATTTACCGGCTAGTTGGTTTTTTAAATTATCAAATCCAAAACGATTAATAAATTTAGAAAATGGTTCTCTCTTCTTACCGTATCCAGTATAGATATCAATAATCTTTTCGACCACTTCATATAGTTGTTCAGGAATTAGCTGTTCCATCAATAAAGTACCTATTTGGGTGTCCTTCCCCTTCGCTTTTCCTCCAATATATAAATCATATCCGTTTTGTACTTTCATGACGCCGATATCATTTACTAGAGGTTCACCACATCCAACTGGACATCCTGTATACGCTGGGCGAAGTGTAAAGGGAACTGGTTTTCCTGCAATTCGCTTATTTAGTTCAATGGCTACAGGCATTCCTTCTTCTTCTTCGCCTTTACAAAAATTGCAGATTCTTAAGCTTTTCACAAAATTTCCTACTGGATAACAGGACAATCCCACTTCCACAAATTTTCCCTTGACGAATTCCACCTTACTTTCAAGTACCTCAATGTAAAGTTGTTGGAAAGTGGTCAACTCTAGTTCATCTCCATCATTCATGTACTGGGCAATGACACCCAGTTGTTTAGCATTTAATTTTGAACCGAATGCTATCCCACCGTTAACAGCCAATTTAACCTTTTTTTCACTTTGGTTCATTACCATTCTCCCATCCTACTTAACATTTATTCTGATAATCATCGTTTCTTACTTCAAAGAAACCTTCCCTTTGGCTTCAATAACAACACCAGCTTTTTTCAATAAATTTCCGACTTCACATCCTCTATCTGCTCCTTCAATTGCTCTTTGTGCGGATTGAACTTGCGCTTCAGTTGCATCAACAGATAAAATAATTTGTGGATAATGAGTAATGTTAAACCCATTATCGGATATAGTTGCCTCAGAATTTACTGTAAGTTCTACTACAGGTACTTTTCTAGTTTCAAGCATAAAAGTAAGAGTTGCTATATAACAAGTTGTTGCAGACGAAATGAGAAGCTCACTTGGATTCGCTCCATTCCCACTGCCTCCCTTTGATTCTGGAACAGCGACATTCGTCTCAAGATATTCTGCCTTTAGCATCCCATTCCCTGCTATTCCATCATTCCAAACAGCCTTTACACTTGTTTTCATTTCCGCCATCGTTCCCATTCCTCCATTGAAATTATTCCTATACATTTATCGAGTAAACGACGCTTACGCCGTTTACTCAGTAGTTATCATTCTTTTTATTTTTCTAATTTAATTCTTTGTAAGCGTAATGCGTTCAACACCACCGACACGGAACTAAATGCCATCGCTGCACCAGCGACCCATGGTGCAAGGAATCCTGCTGCCGCAATGGGAATCCCGATGACGTTATAGGCAAATGCCCAAAATAGGTTTTGCTTTATATTACGCATCGTCTTGCGACTCATTAAGATCGCATCGGCAATACTGTTTAAGTCTCCTCGGATCAGTGTAATATCCGCAGCTTCCATTGCGACATCTGTACCTGTACCAATGGCCATCCCAATATCGGCTGTAGCTAGTGCTGGTGCATCATTAATCCCGTCGCCGACCATTGCCACTTTTTTGCCCTGTTTTTGCAACTTTTTCACTTCTTCTGCCTTACCTTCAGGAAGGACTTCCGCAATGACTGCGTCAACGCCTACCTCTTGCCCAATTGCATGTGCTGTACGCTCGTTATCACCTGTCATCATGATGACTTTGATGCCCATTTCTTGTAAACGGTGAATAGCTTGTCGAGATGTATCTTTAATAGTATCCGCTACGGCCACTAGCCCTGCGTATTGTCCATTAATACCATCTAGCATCGCTGTTTTACCATCGCTCTCCAATTTTTCCATTGCTGGGAGAACTGCCGTAATATCGATCCCATATTGCTGCATAAGTTTACGTGTACCAATGACAACCCCTTGACCTGAAACGGTTGCTTGAACACCATAACCTGGAATCGCTTCGAAGAATTGGACGTTGCCAAGTTCGATGCCTTTCTCTTGGATCCCCTGAACGATTGCTTCTGCTAATGGGTGCTCAGATTGTTTTTCAGCAGCACCGATTAGTGATAGAAATTTCTCTACATCTTGACCATCTGCTAATAAAACATCTGTTAATACAGGTTTACCATGTGTGACAGTGCCTGTTTTGTCTACTACCACTGTGTCAATGCCTTGTGTTTGTTCTAAATGCTCGCCACCCTTGAATAAAATACCAAATTCCGCTGCACGACCAGAACCAGCCATAATGGAAGTCGGTGTGGCTAAACCAAGAGCACATGGACAAGCAATAACAAGTACTGCAATTAATACTTCAAGTGCCGGTGTAAATTCGCCCGGTTGAACCCATATAATCCATACTAGGAAGGTAAGGATGGCAATTCCTACTACGATCGGCACAAAAATACCTGAAATTTGGTCCGCTAAACGTTGGATCGGTGCTTTCGAACCTTGTGCATCCTCTACTACTTTAATGATTTGGGCTAATGCTGTGTCACGCCCAACTTTTGTCGCTGTCATTTTGATAAAACCATTTTTGTTAATGGTGGAACCGTATAATACGTCACCGGCTTTCTTATCGATAGGCAAACTTTCACCTGTTAGCATCGATTCATCAACAGCCGTTGTTCCTTCTAATACTTCCCCATCAACTGGAATTTTCTCACCTGGTTTCACTAAAATGGTGTCACCAATGACTACTTCCTCTAACGGTATTTCTTTTTCTACTCCGTCACGTACAACAATCGCCGTTTTAGCTTGAAGCCCCATTAATTTTTTAATCGCTTCAGATGAACGGCCTTTTGCTTTTGCTTCAAATAATTTTCCTAAAAGAATCAGTGTAATCAGTACCGCACTTGTTTCAAAATATAGGTGTGGCTCATGGTGGGTTCCAACGGTAACGATCGCTTGATATACACTATAAAAATAGGCTGCTGAAGTACCCATGACAACGAGCACATCCATATTGGCACTACCATTACGTAGTGATTTGTAAGCACCAACATAAAACTGTTTCCCAATAACAAATTGTACCGGTGTTGCCAAAATTAGTTGAACCCATGGATTCATTAAGAAATCTGGTACATATAGGAACGATGTAAATGAAAAGTGCGCTACCATCGTCCATAATAAGGGTAAAGATAAAATGGCTGAAATAATAAATTTACGTTGTTGATCTTTAATATGCTTTTCACGGTGATCTACCTGTTCTTTATCCTCTTGCTTTTGGTGTGCACCGTAACCTAGCTTCTCTACCTTTGCAATAATATCTGCAATGGTTACTTCTGAAGGATTAAATTCAATGGTTGCTTTTTCAAGTGCTAAATTGACGGATGCAGTTGCAACACCTTCCATCTTATTTAACCCTTTCTCAATACGAGTAGAACAAGCTGCACATGTCATTCCGGTAATATCGAATTCTGCTTTTTGTTTCACAACACCGTAGCCAAGTGCTTCGATTTTCTTTTCAAAATCCTTTACACTCAGTTTGGACGGGTCGTATTTAATCGATGACTTTTCTAGTGCTAAGTTGACAGTTGCTTGCTCGACACCCTCCATTTTATTTAACCCTTTTTCAATACGGGTCGCACACGCGGTACACGTCATCCCTGTAATTCCAATACTCGCTTCTTTAACAGCTATACTTTTTGCTGCTGTACTCATAATGCTTTTCACCTCTATGATACCCGCATAGGGTATATTTTTTTAGAAAATAAGAGAGTGCAAAGGGAGCACTCTTACTCTACGTCATATCCTTGATCTTCAATCGTTTCTTTAATTTTTTCTAGTTAAACTTGTGATTCATTAAAGGTTACTTCTACTTGAGCATCGTCCAGTTTTACGTTTACTCCATTAACGCCTTCTAATTGACCAACACTTCCCTCAACTGCCTTCACACAATGTCCACAAGACATTCCTTGTACGTTTAATGTTATATTTTTCATGTTTTCTCTCTCCTTAAAATAATAGGTTATTTAGCATAATATACACAGTAGGGGTATATTAAAGGTAAATTTTTTTTACTTTTTCAATAGCTTTTGAATCGTCACAACTAATTCATCTAAAACCTCTTCATCACCTTCTGAAAGGCGATCGACCACACAACCTTTTAGATGACCTTCCAAAAGAATTTTGGCTACACTATTTAAAGCCGATTGTGTTGCAGAAAGTTGTGTGATCACATCATCACAGTAAACGTCTTTGTCGATCATTCCTTTGATGCCTCGAATTTGACCTTCGATACGATTTAATCGAGTGGTTAAATTATTTTTTACACGTTCCGGATGATGACTTTTCCTAAAAGACGTAACACCCTCAGTATGGCACGCTTCTACTATTTTTAAATTTTCCATCAACTTTACCTCCTAACTTAATTTTATATTACCATACCCTAGTAGGGTATGTAAAGTATTAAAAAATAATAAACCTTTATTTTAATGTTCACTCATAGCGACACATGAAATTTGGAGTCAGTCCCAATGTCACCAACTTAAGATTCCATAAAATGTATGTTAGCAACTGTATCTGTGCCTATAGTTCAAGTGTACGCGCCAAGCAAAGCTCCCTCCGGTTAACAGGCGGGCTTTATTTGACGCTTTCCTTTAATTAACACACTTCTAAATCCCGAAAAATTAAAATCCTTGGAAATCTCCAAAAATCGGTGCAAATAATGAATTGATAAGTGTAAGTCTATCAAAAAACAGAATAATTCCAATAACTATGATAATTCCTCCGCCAATTCTCATTACAGAGCCACTGTATTTTTTTACCCAAGTAAATTTAGTAATGAAAAACGCCATTAAAAGAAAAGGAATACTAAAACCTAAAACATAAGCTGCCATATACCATAGACCCTGTGATGGATTTGCACCTACAAATGCTAATGTAGCTGCTAAAATTGGTCCCATACAAGGTGTCCAACCTACTGCAAAAGCTAATCCAATTAGTACTGAACCTAAATAACCAGCTGGTTTATTTTTGATATGTGGTTTATGCTCCTTCATCAAAAATTTTGGTTGGAGTAGCCCAATGGTAATCACTCCAATGACCACCATTAAAATAGCACCAATTTGTCGAATTAAATCTCCATATCGAAAATACCAAGTTTCTAATAAAGTCGCACTTCCTGCTGTTCCGAAACCAAACACTAAATAAATTATTGAAAATCCAAACAAAAAGAAAATTGTATGCACAATTGCTTTGCGTTGTCCTTTTAATTCACCCATTTGTATTTCTGCTACACTCATTCCCGTAATATACGATAAAAATTCAGGATAAGTGGAAATACACTAGGCGATATAAAAGTTAATGTACCTGCACTGAATGCAAGTAAAATAGAAATGTCCGCCATTAACGATCCCTCCCTTTTATCCTACATACGTTAATTGTTTGTTGTCACGATACACTTGGTTAATCGTTCCTCCACCGAAACATTCTTCTTCTTTATAGAAGACAACTGCTTGTCTAGGCGTTATCGCACGAATCGGTTCGTGGAAAATGACTTTAACTTTGGAATTACCCAACCGTTCTACCTTTACTTTTTTGTCCGGTTGGCGATAGCGGAATTTTGCAGTACATTCAAATGTATCAGGTATATCTCCACTTGCAATCCAGCTTATATTATCAGCAATGATACTGTCTGAAAATAGCATTTCATGGTGGAAACCCTGTCCAACATATAGGACACTTCCTTTCAATATCCTTCCCTATTACAAACCAAGGATCACCATTGCCTCCAATCCCCAATCCATGCCTCTGTCCAATTGTATAGTACATTAATCCATCATGATGTCCGACAACTTTGCCGTCGAATGTTTCCATATCTCCCTTTTGTGCAGGCAAATAACCACTTAAGAACTCCTTAAAATTTCGTTCACCAATGAAGCAGATTCCTGTTCTGTCTTTTTTGGATGCTGTCGCTAAATTAGCTTTGGCAGCTAATTCCTTTACTTTTGGTTTTTCCATATCGCCTATAGGGAATAACACCTTATCTAACTGCTCTTCTGTTAATTGATTAAGGAAATAAGTCTGATCTTTATTTTCATCTTTCCCTCTTAACATGTGAACTTTCCCGTTTTTTCTGACCACCTGTGCATAATGTCCTGTAGCCACATAATCGGCTCCGAGGCTCATGGCATAATCTAAAAATGCATTGAACTTGATTTCCTTATTGCAGACGACATCAGGATTCGGCGTTCTCCCCGCCTTATATTCTTCCAGGAAGTAGGTGAATACCTTGTCCCAATACTGCTTTTCAAAATTCACAGAATAATAGGGTATATCCAATTGATTGCAGACGCGGATAACATCCTCGTAGTCTTCTGTAGCGGAACATACACCAAATTCATCTTTATCGTCCCAGTTCTTCATGAATATTCCGATTACGTCATAGCCTTGCTCTTTTAGTAGCATTGCAGCAACGGAAGAATCGACTCCGCCTGACATTCCTATAACTACACGTGTGCCCTTTGGTACTTTCTTCATTCCGTTTCATCCTATCTATTTATTAATACTTCCTATAAAAAATAGTAATTTCTGCTGTTTATTCAATAATTTCTGTATGGAAGCAACGTTTCATATGGTTTAACATTGTTTCTCCAAGGTCAGTAAATGTTGCTACACCTCGTTTATGAATGGCTGTTTTGAATCCTTCTGCATCTGCTCCCGCGACTGTTAAAAAGTCACAAATATCCGTAGTTACCCCTACAGTATGAACCTTTACTATTCCTAAATTTCTCAACGTTTCAGCCAAATCTGTTTGAAAGAATGCACTATAGTTCGTTTTAGGCGTATAAAATAGATTGTCGTGATCTTTAATTTCTTGATACCAATCATATAAATCTCCGTATAATTGTTGCCCTTCTGTACCTACAATATTGTGTGGTGGCCATAATTCAAAGTGTGGGTCATTTGGTTGGTGTGCATCCATTGATATTACAACTACATTTCCTTCTGCTAAAAATCTGGCCGCCGTATCCTTAATATAAGGTACTATTTCTTGTGCAGGCTTGCCAACAGTTAATGTTCCATGATCAGCTACAAAATCATTACTCATATCAACAATTAATAAAGCTTCCTTTGCCATCTTCATTCAACCCCAAAATTATATTTTAAAAATGTAATCTTTGACTAATCGGAAAAAACGCCTTATAAGGGTACTGATTTTCGGTTGTATTTTTTTGTGTCCTTGATGTTTTTCATTTTGTTATCCCAACAGGCTTGACTTAATACCTCAGGATATTCCTCAGGATTTAAGGAACGTTTGGGCAAACACTATGGCCTTTAATCCAAGAAATGTGCCAATGGGGAGAACATAATCAAGAAAATTAAAGGAGCAAAAAGGGTATAATACCTCAGTATTTGAGGAAATTATACCCTTTTTGCTATACTTATGCTTTTGTTATTTTGTATTCCGTCTTATATTTATTATGGGGCAATCAACGGATTATGTTTTTTAATCTCTTGTATTGATAGATACAAAGTATAATTTCCATAATCGAGAATTTTATTAAGAAAAAGATTCAATTTTTCTTGAGAATTAACTTTTATTTTTATATGGTAACAGCCTTCTCCCGATACACGGTGAGCTTCAACTACCTCATTTTGATCATTAATAAAACGTATAAACGAATCATGGTTTGCTGTTTTCATATAAATAATGACAAACGCTGTAAAGATCAGTCCTACTTTCATTTCATCGACTATGAGAGAGTAAGCTTTAATCACACCACTTTCCTCAAGTTTTTTAATACGATTTCCTACTGCTTGTCCCGTCATATGAATTTGTTCACCTAAGTCTTTCCATTGAATACGTGAATTCTCGGATAGTAACCGAAGGATCTGAAAATCAATGTTATCAAGTTCCATAATAAATTCCTTTCACCATGAAATGATTTGAGCTAAAAGTGTTTCATCAAAGTATCGATAGAAATTAAGATATTGTATATCATCATACTTGTAATAAAAATTTTTTATTGAGGTGGATAAAATGAGTACAGCTTTAATCATTGTTGATATACAAAACGACTATTTTCCAAATGGAAAGATGGAGTTAAGCAATCCTGATAAAGCAGCCGCTAATGCTGCTAAAGTTCTTGATTGGTTTAGACAAAATAACCAAGATAATATTTTTCATGTTCAGCATATCGCTAGTAGTCCAGAGTTAGGCTTCTTCCTTCCAAATACAGAGGGAGCTGAATTACATGAAACTGTTCTACCATTAGAACACGAAAACATTATCGTAAAAAATTTCCCAAACAGCTTTTTAAAGACTGATTTAGAAAGCAAATTAAGAGATAAAGGAGTAACTAAGGTAGTGGTTGTAGGTATGATGACGCATATGTGTATTGATGCAACAGTTAGAGCTGCAGTGGATTTAGGCTTTGAAACTACACTTATTGAAGATGCATGTGCGACAAGGGACTTATCTTTTCAAGAAAAGAAAGTTCCAGCTGAACAGGTTCATTATGCGTTTGTCAGCGCACTTAACGGTATGTATGCCAATGTTATTTCGACCGAAGATTTCCTGCAACAAAGCTAACACAAACTTGAATAATAAATAATTAAATATCAATGGGAGTTGTTCATAAACAGCTCCCATTTTTTTTGATGTTAGACTATTAATCCAACCTTTATACGTTATATCTTCAGTTTCCTAAAAATTGTTTGTCATACAATATCAAACCGAACCAAAGGACACCAGGCCAATAATCAGCATTAGATCGTGATAAAGACAATTATGCATGAGAATAATACATTAATAGATAGGATTATTTTTCGTGTCCACAAAAGGTGTTCAAAGAGAAAGTGCCTGGCTCTCGTCTATTTCCCGAGCAACAGGTACTTTCGTCTATTTAAATATTGCTTCAACATCTACTTCGAAACCATTTATAATGCTAGATTTGATTAAACCTTGTTTTCATTTTCAATTAGGCGATATTGATTGTCTTCCCCTAATGAATAAACCATAATATTATTCAATATTGGATTGATAATCCAATATTCTTTAACTCGGAATTTTTGATAAAGATTCGTTTTAAAAATTAAGTCGTGTGATTGGTTCGAAGGGCTAATAATTTCAATGATCATTTCGGGAATACCGATATATTTCTGTTCAGTAAAACCTGTTTTGTCACATATGATTGATAAATCAGGTATTATTATTTTTTTTCGTCACTTTCTTCATCGACTAGTTCGATATCATAAGAGGCTGCAAGAACTTCGCAATCCTTTCCATCTAGTAAATGAAATAAAAATGCGGATAATTTCATAGATATTCTTTGATGTTTCGTGTTGGGGGACGGGGATATATAAACAACACCATCAAAATATTCTAATTGCTGATATGTCGATTTTCAGGTAATTTTATTGAAAACACCTTCTTTCTAACCAATTCTTATTAAAATTATATGAGAAAGCAATGAATAATACAAAGGTGAAAGGTATATTACGTTCCATATGCCATAAGCTTAATCAATGATTAAATGATCAATTCCAACAACGTCTTTACTATGACGAAACATCCCGGCGGATACACCAACCGCTTTGCGGAATACTTTGTTGAAATAGTTGGCATTTGCATACCCTACCTGAGCAGCAATGTCTGTAACAGAGGAACTCGTTGAACTCAGAAGCTCTGCCGCTTTTTGAATTCTGATTTTGGTAAGGTATTGGACAGGTGTCATATTTAGTTGGTGTTGAAACTGCTTTATAAAATAATATCTTGAGAAACCGGATACGGCCGCTATTTCGTCGAGTGTTATCGGTTCATGATAATGTGTTTGGATAAAGGATAAAGCTTTAGTAATCTGAAGAGAGAAACCGTTCGCTGTTTTTTCAATATTCCTTATGAAACGGTAACACTCCATAATAAACTCATATGCTTTTGCAGAAGCGTAATATGTATCTGTAATCTTTTGATCATATGTGTCTTGATAGATTTTAAGCAAAAGCTGGATGAGCTTTGAATCCGGAGGCACTTTCAAGACAGGACCGTTCTGTTCCTTCATAAACCGCCAGCACTCGGCGGCTTCTCGTCCCACTAATGTAATAAACATAAACTCCCATCCCTTGCTATCCTTTGGAAAGTAATAACGATGATCGCTAGGAATCTCGACAATGAAGGCTTCCCCTGCCTTCACTGTATAACTATTATCCGCTATTTCAAGACTTCCCGATCCTGAGAGAGTGTATTGAAACACATATGTGCCGACATCTTTCCGCTTTAACCCATGCCAATCATAAACTGCACCGGGCATTTTCTCTTCCCGGCCAAGCGAGAAAATGTTTGCCACATCGTTAGGAAGCACATCTTGAAAACGAAAACCGTACGTTCCATAATCCTTCATATGTTTCCCCCTATAAGTCAAAGACAATATTTTACCCTCCAATCACACTAACTTACCATTGAGAATCTTATATAAACATTTTACTATTATTATAACAACAAAAAATCAAAGATGAATATGGGACGTTAAGTTGTTCTCAAAACAATTTTTTATCCTATTAGAAGATTTGATAGGCAGTCCGAGTTTCACTTTACAGGAGGTAAATATATGTCAAAAATCACATTTATTGGAGCAGGAAGTACAGTTTTTGCAAAAAATGTTCTTGGTGACTGCCTACATGTTCCGGCATTAGCTGGGTTCGAGTTCGCATTATTTGATATCGATGAGCAACGCTTAGAAGACTCGGAAAATATGTTAAACAATTTAAAACAAAGCCTACGAGCAAACATAGTAGTGAAAGCGTATTCAGATCGCAAAGAAGCGTTGCGTGGAGCAAAATACATTATTAATGCCATTCAAGTTGGCGGCTACAAACCAAGCACCGTTATAGATTTTGAAATCCCTAAAAAATATGGCCTTCGTCAAACAATTGCTGACACAATCGGGATTGGCGGTATTTTCCGTTCGCTTCGCACTATTCCGGTTATGTGGGATTTCGCCAAGGATATCGAAGAGGTTTGTCCGGATGCTCTGTTTTTAAACTACACAAATCCGATGGCAACATTAGTAGGGGCAATGCTTCGCTATACAAATGTAAAAACAGTCGGATTATGCCATAGCGTACAAGTTTGCAGCGAGCACCTGTTCAAATCCTTAGGAATGGATCATGATGGAGTCGAAGAAAAAATCGCAGGTATCAACCATATGGCTTGGCTTCTTGAGATCAAACGCGACGGCAAAGATTTATATCCGGAAATTAAACGCCGTGCGAGAGAAAAACAACAAATAAAACATGATGATATGATCCGCTTCGAATTAATGGACAAATTCGGATACTACGTAACGGAATCATCTGAGCATAATGCCGAGTACCATCCGTACTTCATTAAACGCAATTATCCGCAATTAATTGAGAAATTCAATATCCCTCTTGATGAGTATCCACGTCGTTGTGAAGAGCAAATTAAACGCTGGGACAAAATGCGCGATGAGATGGTCAACAATGCACAACTTACCCATTCCCGTTCTCACGAATATGGTTCCCGTATTATTGAAGCAATTGAGACGAATGTTCCATTTAAATTTGGCGGCAACATTTTAAATAAGGACCGACTAATTAGCAATTTACCGGAAAAAGCTGTTGTTGAAGTATCATGCGTTGCTGACCGCAGCGGAATCACTCCTTGCTATGTAGGAGATCTTCCAGAACAGTTAGCCGCCCTTAACCGTACAAATATTAATACACAGCTTTTAACCATTGAAGCAGCGGTAACGAAAAAGAGAGAACACATCTATCAGGCAGCAATGCTGGACCCTCATACGGCCGCTGAATTATCAATGGATGACATCATTGCGATGTGCGATGATTTAATTGAAGCACACGGTGACTGGATTCCAAAATTCGAAGATTGAAAAACAATATCGTTCATATAACTATAAAAATATTACACATGTGAAATTTTATTATTTTATATGGAAGTATGTAAAAAAGATGTGCCTTCATTATAGGTATATCTTTTTTACTATCTAACTGAAACTAACACGTCTATGGTATAATGAAGGTGCTTACATAGGTATTTGTCTAACTATCTATATTTCTATTATCTTTCAACATAATTGGTCTGGAGTTGGAAATATGTATACTATATTTGGACGTTTAAATCCCGTTTTTGAGTGGGCTACAAAGCTTGCAGGTATAAATCTATTATGGGTTTTGTTTAACTTCCCCATTGCTTACCTAACATTATCTTTATTTACTGTTAAAGAGATGTGGCAGATAGGCTTTCTGATTATGACCATCGCTGTGCTGGTACCATTTATTTTTTTTCCAGCAACTACGGCTATGTTTGGTATTGTTAGAAAATGGGTTATGAAGGAAGAAGTGCCAATTATTCGATTCTTTTGGAAATACTATAAGGAAAATTATAAGAGGAGTCTTGTGGGTGGATTGATTTTTTCAGTTTCTTGGGCCATTGTTGGTGTTGACTACTATTATTTTCATACCCGCATTCACTTTGTTAGTTATCTATTTTTATTCCTCATGGTTTGGTTGTTAATTATTACTCTTTACTTTTTTGCCCATACCGTTCATACAGACACGAGATTCGGAGAAGGATTAAAAAATGCGTTCATTTTATCGATTGCTAATCCAATCTACTCGATTGGGCTTGCCATTACCAGTATGGTCATTTTGTATGTTAGTTTTATGAAATTACCATTTTTGCTGCCATTTTTCACCGGCGCGGCTATATCTTTTCTTGCATTCTTTGCTTACAATAAGGTATTTACTAATATTGTTCAAATTCACCAAAATACTTCAGAGGAAAAATCTTCTTGATTGAAGATTTTCAACTTGAGGTTAATAGTCGCTAGTTTGTGGAAAGCGAGCAGCTTAAATAAAAAGTCCTTGGATCTTTTTATTTAAGATGTTTATCCTTAATCGAGTTACCAACAAAAGTAAAATAGGCGGAGATTTTCCGGTTAAATGCAAAATGGAGCTCGTGTCATGGGATATAAGCGGAGGTTTTCCGCTTATTCAAAGCAAAATCTCCCATTTTCGAATTTTCCGTGCCAATAGGCGGAATCTCTCCGTCTATTATAGCTTTTTTTAATACTAATTACACATTAAGCGGAAATTCTCCGCCTATTTATCAGCTTGGGTGCTAAACCTGATCCCCCAACCGACAAATAAGAACCTTGAGAATAAAGAAAAAGACGTATGCCAATCCATACGTCTTTTCTTGTGTCTTTAATAAGAAAGAACCCGATAACAAAACCCTTATTTCAACCTAAGAGGACTTTTTATATGCTGTTCCATCTATTCATTTAAGTATGTAGATCCACTCTAGGTTTAACAACCTTAAAGCTATCCTCTGTTTCCTCTACTTCATAAATCTTCGCTCGAGATGCAGGTGTACTGAATGGATGATGAAGAATAAGCATCCATTCACCTTCAAATGTTTTAAAAAGCATGCCGTGACCACTATCACAAGCAACTAATGGTTCCAGTTGTTCCCACGGCCCCGCTAGCTTACCAGACTTAGATCTAGCAATCGTTTGGACATAGCTTCCATTGCTATAACTTGACCAGAGCATAACAAGGTGACCACCTTTTGTTCGATATAATTGACAACCATCAGATACATAATTTAAAGGCTTCACGGTGGGCTTTATTTCAGCATTGAGCCATGGTGCATCGGACGCCTTAAAAAGGTGTTGAGGTTCACCATCTGCTGCGGATAAATCGCTCTTCAATGGAATCGCTTCAAACGTACCATCAATCACCTGAATCCACTCATGACAATAGACCATCCACGGCTTTCCATTCTCATCCTCATACAAGGTTCCATCTAAGGTCATGAAGTCTCGAGGTGGCACTGGCCCATCTTTTTTTATCAATTCAAAGGGACCTTCTGGTGAGTCTGATACCGCGATGCTTGTACCACGAAGATGAGTGGTTTTCCAAACCTCCGGCGGTTCTGCTATAATGCTATCTTGATTATGTAACGTAACGAACAGATAATACTTACCAAGATAATGGTGAACCTCTGGAGCCCATGTCCCATGCTGTGGATGTGCCCAAGTTCCATCAGGAACCTCGAAAACGACATAAGGCCCTTCCCAATCATTTAAATCTTTACTCTTATACACTAGAACTCCATTTCTCTCTAAATCTGTTAATTGTGGAATTCCTGTTGTATACATATAATAAGTATTCGTTTCATTATGCACCAAGACATAAGGGTCATGTGCAGGAATATCTTTAAGTCGGTGCCCCTTTTTGGGATTCAAAGTATCGGACGCGCTATTATACGGCATACAAACATCTCCTGCTTTATCATATTTTTAAAAGAATTCAGCCGATATTAGACCTCCGGGTATCAGCTTAAATCGTCAGTACCCGGAGTCCCTAAGGCTTTTATTTAACATCAATAACTACAGCACAACCTTCCAAATCCTCAGAAGAAGTCTTTAAAATTATCGTCCCTACTTGATCAGTGGCTTTCACATAGATTAATAATTTTCCATGGAAGGCCTTTCGGTAGTTTGCTTTATAATCTTGATGGCTTACAGGGTTACTACATTCAATCCCAATAATTTCACCAGGTCCCTCGATGCTACAATGGATTTCATTTTCTGCACTATAGACAAGATTATTGTCTTGATCAAGGATATTGACTTCTATATGTGCTACATCCTCTTTGTCAGCTTTAAGAGTTATTGTATCCGAGTGCAACTGTAACTTAGCAGGTTTATCAGCTGTCTTTAATTCATGTTTACAAGAAATGTTTCCGTTTCTAATCCCTACCGCCTTTAATGTACCCTTAGAATATGGAAGGTCCCAATATATGGTTCCAGCTGGGAAGTCTTCACGTTTTTTGACACCAACAGATTCACCATTTAATATTAAATCCACTTCAGGACAGTTTGTGCAGCAAGCGACCCTTACTTTTTCTCCTTCAATACCATCCCAGTGGCAAACGACCTGATGGTCCCAGTAAACTTGATCAGGATTCTCTTCTTTAATGGAAGTCAAGCCAATATGGACCATATCTTGATCGGACCATTCACTTTGCTTGAAATGGAACAAAGGCTTTTTGAATCCAGCAAGATCAAGCAATCCAGGAGTTGCGTGACGAATCGGCCATCCACGAGCTTCTCCCAAATAGTCAATCCCTGTCCAAATAAATTGTCCTGATATAAAGTCATTATTTGCTACAGCCAGCCATGCATCGTGATGCCTTCCGTTTTCACTTCCATAAATCACTCTATTAGGATATTTTTTATGGTCTTCTGAATAAAGAAACTCTTGATAGTTATAGCCAACCACATCAAGGTTATCTGGAAATTCAGTTTCATTTGACATAATGACACTTGCCAGTGCTGCTGTAACAGGTCGGGTCGGATCATATTGCTTTACAACCTTTGCCAGCTTTTTCGAAATATCACCCATTCCCTTTGCTTCAGGTTTGTCAGCTTTGTAATGATCTCCAAGTACCGGATGTGAATATGGATCATTTGGATAATCAATTTCATTCCCAATACTCCAGAAAACAATTGACGGATGGTTCCGGTCTCTTAGTACCATATCCCTCAAATCTATCTCTGCCCATTCCGTAAAGTCGGAAGCATATCCGTCTAGTGCCGGCTCACCTTTATTCCAACCCTCTACCCATTTGTTCTTAGGATGTCCCCATTCATCGAATGCTTCATCTTGGACTAAAAACCCGTAAGAATCACACATATCTAGTAACTCTGGTGCAGGAGGATTATGGCTCATTCTAATCGCATTTACACCAGCTTCTTTTAATAGTTTCAAACGTCTGTGCCAGACCTTTTCAGGAACAGCTGCTCCAAGACAGCCTGCGTCATGGTGAATACAGACACCCTTCATCTTAATATTCTTTCCATTAAGATAAAATCCAGAGTCTACATCGAAATAAAAAGATCGAACACCAAGTGGGGTAGTCTCAAAATCTATTACTTCCCCATCTTTTATCACCTTCGTTTCAACACTGTATAAATACGGATCTTCCGGTGACCAGAGATTTGGCTGTTCTAGGAAAAGAGAATGAGAAAAGTCTTGTTCACCATTTGCTGGAATGATTTCCACAGATGAACAGTCTATTATTTTTTTGCCTGAAGCATCTTTAATTTGATGGTCAATTTGGAATGTAGCTTCGTTATTGTATTCATTTTTCAAACTTGATTGAATTTGGATTTCTGCTTCTGATGTTGAAATCTTTGGAGTTGTGACAAATATTCCATATGGCTTGATATACACATGATCAGTCAAATTGATAAATACATTTCGATAAATACCTGACCCTGGATACCAACGAGAATCAGCAAAATCTGCGTGATCTACTTTGACAGCAATCACATTTCCTTGTGTTTCGAAGTTTAAATAGGGGGTTAAGTCATACTGAAATGAGCTGTATCCATAGGGTCTTTTACCAAGAAATTGTTCATTAATCCACACTTCACTATTTTTATAAATACCATCGAATTGAATAAATACTTTCTTTCCCTTTATGCTATCAGGTACAATAAATTCCTTCCGATACCAACCAATTCCACCTGGCAAATACCCTGTTGAACTTGCATATTCCTTCTTAAAGGGACCTTCAATACTAAAATCATGTGGCAAGTCTAAAATACGCCAATCTGAGTCATCAAACTGAATTTTAAATGCATCAGGATTATCACCTTTTAAGAATTTCCAATCAAAGTTAAACTTTCTGCTCTTAACTGACAATTCCCATTCTTGCGCTATTACATTTACCATATTCAACTTACACCCCTTATCTATTAGTGTTAAAATATAATACTAATTTCTTAGAAATGGCAGACTGATAGATAAAGGGCTATCAAGAATGTATGATAGCCCTCTTTTCTTTTAATTTATTCTCTAATTAGTTACCTTCTACAAGCTTTTTATATTCATCCATTTGTTTTTGGATTTCTTTTTGAACCTTTTCATACCCTGCTGCTTCTAATCTCTTACGGAAATCTTTGACAGCTTTTTCTGGATCTCCTGCTTTACCGAATGCAATTGCTGGTACCAATTGTGAAGTCACTTGTGATAGAGCAGAAAGTTCAGCTTCAACTGGAGTACTATCAAATACAAATTGGCCATATGGGTAAGGCTTTTTAATGGTATCGTACTGCGCAAAAATCTCAGACATTCCTTCCCATTTGTCAGCACTTGGGATTTCGAATTTATCTACACGGCCACCCCAGAAGTTAGCAGAGAATGAATCTTTTGTTTCATCATAACCTTCAGGACGAACACGTTTGCCATCTACAATTTCGTATTGTACTCCCTCAATACCATAGTTAAATAATTTGTAAAGCTCCTCATCGTTTCGAATCAAATCGTAAACCATTAGGGCACGTTCAGGGTTTTTGCTGTGAGCACCAACCGCTGTTGCACCGTGAGTAATCGACATTGAAATTAAGTTGTCCCGTGTGTCCGACCAAGCAAATATATCTATTTCTGAACCTGGTTGTTTCACGTCCATTTGTGGACGTAAGGTTGAGAATGTTTCTGTATGGTGCTGGTCAGCACCTGTTTTTCCAGCTTGGAATAAAGCGCGGGTATCACCTTTATAGTTCAATACGTCAGAACGCCAGTAGCCTTTATCTGCCCAATCCTTCATCATCTTTGCATAGTCTACAAACACATCTTCGAACACTGGACTCATAACGGTATAGGCATCTTCATAGGAATTAGCCCAATAAATCGGGAATACTCCTGTAGTAATTGGAAGTTCAATTGCATCGGAATAAGAAGTTGTATAACCCCATGCAGTTGTAACGTTTGTTCCTGGTGTATCCCAAGGAATAACACCCTTTTTATTATCTTTAATACCTTGGAAGTATTTACCAAGTGTTTCGAAATCTTTAATAGGTTCAGTGATTCCAAATTCTTTTGCCCAATCTGTGCGATAGAAAAAGCCGTGGTTAACCCATTGAGTATAAGAGTCCTCAGGAATCATAACAATTTTGCCATCGTATTTTGTTTGCTCCCAACTTTCTTTGGAAACATCTTCAAATGTCTTAGGTGCATATTTAGGCAGCAGGTCCGTAATATCCATGAATGCACCTTTTTGTGCATTTCCCCAAGCATCCAACCAGTCAGTAGCGGTGATAATTAAATCAACAGGTTCTCCAGAAGCTAGAGTTAGATTATACTTTGTCATATAATCAGCCCATTCAATCCATTTCAACTGAAGTTTAGCGTTTACTTTTTCTTTTAATATAGTATTTACTTGTTTCATTACTTTTTCTAACTGTCCGTTGGTCGGTTTATCTCCCAACACCATCATGCTAATTGTTACCTCTTCAGAAGTATCAACTTCACCATTCGCGTTTGTCTTTGTACCAGATTCAGAGTTTTTTGAACCCGTTTGACTTGAGCCATTACAGGCCACAAGACTAAAAGTCAAAAACATTACCAAAAATAATACCAAGGTTTTCTTTATCTTCACCATTTTTTTGCCTCCCTTTTAACTTTTTTAATTGTTACTCTCTATGAAACAAGGAAGATTCCTCAATCATATTCCATTACCCTTTTACCGCACCAACTGTAATACCTTGAATAAAGTACTTCTGTACAAACGGATAAAATAGAATAACCGGTCCAGTAGCGACAATGGCTGTTGCCATTTTCATACTTTCCAATGGTATGTCTTGCGGCGTTACATTGGAGGATGCAGCCGAATTTCTTATGAAATCAGCACTAGTGATCACGTTGTAAAGAAACAACTGTAACGGTCTATATTCCATATTCGGTGAAAGGAAAAGCATTGAATTATACCATTCATTCCAATACCCCAGGGCAATGAAAAGCCCGATTGTCGCCAAGGCAGGGGTAGTCATTGGGAGAATAATTCTTAAGAAAATCGTGAAATCACCTGCACCATCCATCTTCGCAGATTCCGTAATCTCATGTGGAATTGACTTTACAAAAGCCTTCATCATAATGATGAGAAAAGGACTCAGCAATCCAGGCAGCAGTACTGCCAAGTAATTATCTTTAAGATGCAGATACTGCGTTATTAAGAGATAAAACGGGACAAGTCCACCTGAGAAAAGAGTGGTAAAGTAGATATAAAATGATATTTTATTACGATACAAGAAATCTTGGCGCTGCAAGGCATAACCTGTCATGGCTACAATAAATAAACCTACTGCAGTTCCGACAACCGTAATGATCAACGTTACCATATAGGATCCAATCACAAGTCTTGGATTCTTAAACACGATTTCATATGCAAAGGTAGAAAATTCTTTCGGCCATAAAGAGAAGCCCCTTTCCATAATAGCCCTCTCAGATGTTAAGGAAGATGACAAGATCAAGACGAACGGTAATAGACAACATAGAGCAAAAAAACCAATAAAACCATATCCAATAATACGAACCATTATCGTAGAAAAGTCTATATTACGTCTGGCTGAGTTTTCCATACATACGTTCCTCCTTTAAAACAAAGAGTTTTCTGGTGAAACTTTTTTCACAATCCAGTTGGCTGTAAGGACAATAAAGAGACCCAAAATAGATTGATATAAACTTACCGCACTTCCCAATGAGAAGTTAAAATTCGTCATCAACGTTCGGAACACGTAGGTTTCAATAATATCTGTCGTTGGATAGAGCATGGTATTATTGGCACCAACCAGGTTATAAAATAAACCGAAATTCCCTTTTAATACTCCACCTAAAGAGAACAATAGCAGAATGATAAATGTTGGCTTAAGATAAGGAATTATAATATATCGAATACGCTGGAAAGCGTTAGCTCCATCGATTTCTGCTGCTTCTAAAATGGATTTATCAAGACCCATGATCGCAGCGAAATAGATGATTGATCCATAGCCTGTTGATTGCCATAGGAACGTAATTACAATAATATAAGGCCAAATCGCAGGGTTCGAATAAGTCTCTACTGGATCCATGCCAATCATTTTTAAAAATGAATTAAGTATGCCATAATCGTAACTAAGTATGTTATAGGCTAAAAGTCCAACTAAAACGGCAGAAATAAAATGCGGTAGAAACATAAGTGTTTGTGATACTTTTTTGAACCATTTATTTCTTAGTTCGTTAAGCATGATGGCTACAGCTATTTGGAGGATATTACCTAAAATGATGAAAGCAATATTATAAGCAATCGTATTAAAGGTTAACTTCCATAAATCACCAGTCATAACCAAAAAGCGAAAATTATCAAAGCCTACGAACGCACTCTTAAAGATACCAAGTGAATAATCAAAGTTTACAAATGCAAGATATAGCCCCGGCATTGGCAGGTAGGCAAAGACTGCGAAGAAAATAATGGCAGGTAAACACATAATAAGAAGGGTTCGGTTTCTCCACATTCTTTTAAATACAGTATCTTTCGTCTTTGTTTCAACAATAGGTGTATGGTGTGATTGCACCGTAACGGTCTTCATATAAATCCCCCCTAAACAACACGATTTGGACACGAAAGCAGCAACCAGCTTTTACAAAATGTACTAACAAAGTGATCTAATAGATTACTATTACTAATCTATCTGTATAAAAAATTCTTTCTTAAACAATGAAAGAATTTTTTATATAGAAGATAAGTTACTTACTAATAACATTAACAAAAAATGAAATCGGTTTCAAAAACATTTCAACAAAACTCATGTTATTCATATCATGTATAATTTCTATGTAGTTCAAATGAAATGGGTTTCATTATTCCAAATAAAAAGTGCTGTTACTAGTTTGATACACCAGTAATTCTTTAGAACACTATTTTGAAAGCGGTTACCCTGTTTTTATTATATTCAGGTTCCTATTAAAAGTAAATACCATCTATTAAATTTTCCCATTGTTCTGAAAATTATTTTTATTTACATTTTCAAAAGTCTTTAGGTATTTCTCCTGCATTAAGAAATGGGTTTCAGGGCATTCTAATTCTTTTATTGAAACAGGTTCCCTTGGAAAAATAATAAACAATCCAAGGGAACACACTAACTTTATTACAGAAGTTCTTTTCTAGTTGCCAAATAATGCTCTTCCCTCATGGTTTTCAATCATCACATAGAGAAGGTGCTATAACTCCTTTATAGAAGCAATCCCCTTAATTTTAAAAGAATATGAGTAGCTTCGATTCGCAAAGAGGGTGAATTCAGGATGTGTTTTTTGTCCCCAGCTGTCATCTCCACCTACGCCCATTTGTTTATAATTAATCCTCACTACCGTCTTATCGCTAGGTGGTAATTTATATCCGTGATCATGTTCTTCAAGCTCAAATGGAGTGTATGGTAAAGCATTCACCTCAACCGTAGGGCTTCCAGAGATTTTTAATCCTCCCCCCTGTTGATTGGTTAACAATGCCCATCTTACGCCTGTTTTATTTCCGCATTCCTGTGGTTTTAAGTATGGTACATATTGATCTTTTACTTTACCAGTATATATTCCAATTTTTGCACCTTTCTCTTTATCCCAATAATTCTCATATGGGCCTTTTCCATACCAAGTGATGGTATCAAACCTGCCATCTAATGTTGTCATCATTCCAACCTCTGGTATTTCAGAAAGATCGTTCCCTGGTTCTAGCTGATAGTCTACTGTTATTTCTCCATCACCCAAAATGGTGTAAACAATCTTACAAGATGACATTGTTGCCGGCAAAATGAATTGCGTTGTAACTACAGTAGCCAAAGTACTCTCCACATCTACTAAAAACGATGTAAGAACTTTATTTTTTCCAGCTTCTCTCCATATAGAGCTGCGTTCATGCAATTTATTCCCACGGTCATTATCGGTCATCGCACGCCAAAAATTTAAACCTACTTCATTCTCAAGTAGAGTGATGCCATTAAAACTATAGGACTCTAAGGTTCCATTGTTTTTATTAAAAATAACATTAAACCTGTCACCACTAATAGTTACATAATTGTCTTCTTGAATTACTTTTGTTTGTGGCGAATTGACAGGCGTACTTTCTGATATTGCTTTAACAATAGGAAGCACAAATTGTTCAAAAGCAACTTCATGGCCTTTATCAGCCCAAATTGTGCTATTTTTCAAATGGAGGCTAACAGTTAAAATATATTCATCCGACTGTTTACATACTTCAGGAATAGAGTAAGCTAGTTTAATTGTTTTTGTGGTGCATGGTTCCACCTTTATTTCTGAGGTACCATTTTGAATTAACAAGCCATTTTCTGTTAGCTGCCAAACGAGTTCGTACTTTTGAAGGTCTGTAAACAGATAATTATTTACCACATCAACAAGTCCCTCTTGGAGATTAGTTGCTGTAAAACGAACATTCTGATAGCACTTTTTTACTTCGATTATCTTTGGTGAAATCGTCCCATCTGCAAAAATTAAACCATTTCCTGAAAAATTCCCATCATGAGGTGTTTCTCCAAAATCACCGCCATAAGCTAAGTATGCTACACCATCAGTGGTCTTTGTTTCCAAAGCCTGATCCTTCCAGTCCCAAATAAATCCTCCCTGTATAATAGGGTATTTTTCAAATAAATCAGTATACTTGTATAGGTTTCCACAAGAATTCCCCATAGCATGACTATATTCACATAGAATGTACGGTTTCGGATTATCAGTGTACTTAGCATATTCAGCATATTTCTTTACACCTTCAGGACTTACATACATTGTGCTTTCAATATCTGATGCTGCTTCTGATTTTCGGTAATGGAAAATTCCTTCATAATGAACAATTCTAGTAGGATCCTTCTCCTTTAAAAAATCATGCATCTTTATAAAATTATCTCCGCCAAATGATTCATTTCCAAGCGACCAAATAATAATCGAAGGATGGTTTTTATCTCGTTGAAACATTGAATTACATCGATCAAGGACGTTCTCTCGCCATTCCACCTTGCTGCCTGGCACTGCATCGCCTTCATCTTTCTGCCCATACCTCCATGTCCCGTGAGTTTCAAGATTTGTTTCATCAATGACATACAAACCATATTGATCACATAATTCGTACCACAACGGATTATTCGGATAATGAGAAGTACGGACGGCATTAATATTATGCTGCTTCATTAATTTAATATCATTAATCATATCATCGTAACCAACTGCTCTCCCTTTATCTGATGCAAACTCGTGACGATTTACACCTTTGAAGACAATTCGTCTGCCGTTGATTTTCATGAGACCATCTTTTATTTCAAATGTTCGGAACCCCACCTTACAGCTTTCCGTTTCTTTAATGATTCCGCTTTCATCTTTCAAAATCAAAACTAGTGTATAGAGGTATGGACTTTCTGCACTCCATTTAAAAGGATTACCTACATTGGTAGAAGTATTGATCGAAATGAAGGATTGATTTTCCATGTCCACCTTTATTTGAAGTGAGTCCTCTAATACCGGGTTATTTTCATGGTCATAGAGCATCGCTTCAACTGTATAACCATTTACTGTCTGCTCAAACGCATTTTTGATTTTTGCTTCGATTTTCAATTTAGCATCCTTATATTCCTGATCCAGCTCCGTGGTCACAAAGAAATCATTTATATGAATTTCTGGAGTAGAATACAGATAGACATCTCGAAAGATTCCACTCATCCTCCAAAAATCCTGGTCCTCTAACCAGCTCGCATCGCACCAACGATATACCTCAACCGCTAACTTGTTTTCGCCATCAATTAAGTATGGTGTTAAATCAAACTCTGCCGGTGTAAAGGTATCCTCACTATATCCGACAAACTCTCCATTCACCCACACATAAAAGGCTGATTCTACTCCTTGAAAGTTAATATAAACCGGCTGTTCCTTCCAATCCTCTGAAATCGTAAAACTCCGAATATACTGTCCAACAGGATTATAGTTTATTGGAGCAAAAGGCGGCTTTATATCTTCTTTTCCTTCCCAAGGATATCTAACATTCGTATATTGAGGATAATCATATCCTTGTAGCTGCCAGTGCGATGGCACCTTTATTTCATCCCACTCACTAGCATCATAATCCTCCTTAAAAAAGTCTTGATTTCTTTTTCTAGGATTCTCATAAAATGCGAATTTCCAGCTTCCATTTAGAGACTGATAAAATTCAGATGAAGTTCGGTCCCCTTTTAATGCCTCGTCTACTGTCCTGTAAGGCATTAATGTTGCATGAGCATCCAATCGATTCAGCTGAAAAATCTCAGGGTTGTTATTCCACTCGGGATATCCATTTTCAGGTGGAGTATATCTATATTTATTCATCAGTTTGAACATAAAACTACCTCACTTCCATAAACTTTATCAAAAAATGAAACCGGTTTCAAATCTACCAAAAACAAAGGAATATAATTATCTATTATAGTAAAATTGATTACTATAACTTAATATTCCTAAAAAAAAGAAACCCATTTCATAAATATCGTACCTCAAGATTTGGAAATGCGCAATATTTTATTTTATTTTTCTGATAATATTTTACAAGAATCTCTTAGTACGAGTGAAGTTGGAATAACCGTTTCTTTCTCTGCCTCTTTCTCATTAATTAAATCTACTAGTACATTAATAGCGGTTTGACCTAATAGATCATAATTCTGACTTACTGTCGTGATTCCAGGAGGGAAATGCTTTGCCAAATAAATGTCATCAAACCCAACAACTGAAACATCATCTGGAACCTTTAACCCAAATTTGGTAAGGACTTTTATTACCCCAATCGCTACTAAATCATTGGCACAGATAACCGCAGTAGGCCTCTCTTTTAAAGAGAGGAATTGTGCTGCAACTTCTTCACCAGATTCAATACTAAACCCGGCATCCAAAACCCAACTTTTATTGACACCTAATCCTTTATTTTCCATTATATTAACAAAAGTATTCTTTTTTACATCTGTTGAACTTACCCCTTCTAGTCCGCCAAGAAAACCAATGTTTTTATGATTTAGATTTACTAAAAGTTCAACAAGCATTTCAACTCCTGACTCTTCATCAGTTCTAACAATATGGGCATCTACCCCCGACATTTGACCATTAACAAAAACAACAGGAACTCTTTCCATTACTTTCTTCATTTCTTCAGCATATTCCTGATCGGTGTCAGTGTCATTAATTCTACCACCAAGATAAATAATCCCATCCACCTGTTTTTCTACTAAACTTTGCAAGTATTTAGATTCATTTTCTGAGTTGTTCATCGTATTGCACAAAAATGTTGTATATCCTAACTCCAATGCAAATGCTTCACTTTTTTGAACCAGTGTTGAAAAAAATGGATGATTTATGTCTGGTAAGATAAATCCAATGGTTTTTGATTGCTTATGTAATAAGCTTCTTGCTAAACTATTAGGTCTAAAATTATATTTTTCAATCACATCAACTATTTTCCGCATTGTCTGTGGACGCACTTTTGCATTTCCGGTTAAGACTCTTGAAACTGTAGCTGGTGATACATTAGCTTCTTTAGCAATGTCATATATTGTTATATTTTCCTTTTTCATAACTCTCCTCCACCGCTCATGATTTCATTGTACTCAAACAGGTTCAATGAAACCGATTTCATTTAATTGTAATGCTATAATAATTTTTAGTCAATACATATTGTTTTAGTTATAGTTGCCGAAAACTTGCGGAAAAAATCAAATTGTCCCGAATCCTCTTCTGGACGTAAAAAAGCCTTGATTTTCAAGGCTTTTTTTTTTGTTAATAATATTCAATTAATATGGGTACAAAAAAGGTATTATATTGGGAATATTTATGATTCTAGTATCAAAACATCAAAAGGATTTAAAGTATGTTTATTTGTAACCATATTTCCTGTTAGTATGTTTTTGTACTCTTTTTTAACAACAATCTCTTGCGGTCTTTCAGAATAATTTAATAAGAATGTGTACTCTATTCCATCTTTATGTCGAATGGCTAATTCGATCTCCTCTGACAACTCAAATTGATCATGATAGTTATTTAGTTCAAATTCCTTCAATAGTAAGGATGCATGCTCTAAATTAAATACTCCGCCAAAATAATAGCTGCTGCCTAATCCATAGTTTCGTTTTACTAAGGCAGGCTTACCTTCAAAATACGCACTAGAAAACGTACTAATTACCTCTACATCATCCGATTGTAGTTGTAGTATTCGTTAAAATCATTCGCCTCCAGAACATTTTCTCCCTTGAAGTTTATACTAGGTACCTCTTCAAATGGAGCAACTCTCGTGAAATCTTCTACGGTCACTCCAACTAAATCAGCCAAATATCCAGGGAATGCCTTCATATACGTTTGGCCGGTTTCATCCTTATAACCAGAACGACATCCAAATATGATTTTTCCGCCATCTTTAACGTATTCTTTAAATAATTCAGCTTGTTGTTTCGTTACTATGGCTGGATGAGGATAAACTAGTACTTTGTATTTCTTTAAATCATCTATAGTAGTTTCATTCCTTAAGTAAACAGCATCTGCGGGTACATGGTTGTATTGAAAGGCTTTAATCCATGCATCTTTACTTTTTGAAGCATATGGTCCATACCATTTATCAAATTCTCCGTCCCATTCATTATCATAGCTTGTTACAAGAGCAGCCTCCGCTTTATAGGAGGAGCCAATAATAATATCTCCAATTCGCTGGATTTCTTTGCTTACCTGGTCAACCTCCTTAACACGGCGATTTGGGAGGTTATGGTAGTCATTGATACCATGCCAGTAAATTTCTGTGCCTTTTGTAGCTGTTCTCCATCTAAAATACATCACCATATCTGCGCCATGAGCAATAGATTGGTAGGTCCATAGCCGAAGCTGGCCAGGTTTTGGCGAAGGTTGTTCCATTCTCGTTACCCAGCCTCCAGGACCAGATTGCTGTTCAAAAATTGCAAAGTTCGGGGAAATACTTCTGACAATACTTAAATTCCAGCTCCATTTCCGGTCGCGCAATGGTTTTTCTGAATTGTCTTCGATTACTCTTCCAAAGTTCGGGTAGGAATCATATGCAAAGAAATCGAGTAAATCATTGGTCATTTTGTGATTATCTAAATGATTAAACATCCCGTTGGTCGTAACCCACTGATTCGGTGCATGTTCACGCAGAATATCTGCTTGTACCTTTGCAAAGGAAATAGCACTATCGGAAATAAATCGTTTTTCATCCAGCATATGATGAGGGTTCGGTGAATTTGGCACTGTTTTACGAGTTAAGTAGACTTGATCCCAGCTCGTATACGTTTGGTTCCAAAATACTGTGCCCCATGCCTGATTTAAGTTATCTAACGTTTCATATTTTGCCTTTGCCCATTCCCTGAATGCCTTGTGATCGGCTTCTGAGTAAAAAACATCCATTTCACAATTTAATTCGTTATCAATCTGCCAGCCTACGATAGCAGGATGGTCTTTATAATGCTTAACCATTTTAGTGACAAGAATAGAAGATAACCTTTGATAGATTTCAGAGTTGTAATTATAGTGGCGGCGTGCACCATGTTGATACGAAATACCATCTTGTGTAACGTTTAGTACTTCCTGATACTTTTGTGTCAACCAGGCAGGAGGTGTTGCAGTTGGTGTCCCCATGATCACTTTTAAACCGTATTCGTGAGCCTTGGCTGCAGCCCGATCAAATAAATCAAACGAAAATATCCCTTCTTCTGGTTCAAATATCGTCCAGGCAAATTCACCCATACGGACATATGTGAAGCCTAATTCTTTCATTCGTCTGTAATCATCTTCCCATAGTTCCTCTGACCAATGCTCCGGATAGTAACATACACCTAACTTCAACTTATCCTCTATTAACTTTTTCACCAATAAGAACATCTCCCTAAACAAAAATTCTGACTGATTTTTGAAATTCTTTCCAGCTTAATTCCTTTCATGATTTTAATTGAAGAGTGATTTTAAATACCATTAAGGGTTCTTAACCCGTAAACTCCACCTGCAATTTTTCCTTTGGTTGAGGCGAATTTAACTTCAACTTTCTCTTTTCCTCTTGTTATTTCAGTTGGAATTTCGTAAAACTCATTAAATAACTCTTCTGAAACCTTACCTTCAAGCTTTTGCTCCCCAATTTTCGTATCATTTACTAGTATTTGAAAGTATCTTTCATAAGCTTTTCCATCAAGATATAAAATACCGTCGCCACTAAAATAGGTTACACATAGATACATACGTTTAGTTGGATCAACAGCCATTTCATAGCTGAAAAATCCATCATCTTGACTATCTCTCCATGCTCGATGAACTAGATTCAAGTAGCCTGAATTTGAATTTTTCGCCTTCATTGAATGTTCAACCTCTGATTGCTGCTCGTGCGGTTGAACTTGGTCAACTGTAAGTAATTGTAATTTTTCAAGTTCACCTTGTTCACTACTTAAAAATTCCTTATACGCTTCTTCATTCATTAAATCCCAGTATAAGGTGTATCGTTGGTGATGTAAGGCAAAAAAAGGAATGAGAGTCACTTTTTTCTTTCCTGGTTGTCCAATCTTATCGGTTTCAAATGTTAACGATGAACCTTCTACAGGATTTATCCATTTGTTTAAATTTGTTTCATTCGTAACTAAGGTGGGAACATCAATTAATGGGTAATTATTTAAAGATAAGTGATCGTCCAAAATATCTGTTTCAGGGAAGTTTTCTCTTCCCAATGCTCCGGCTAATGCAATAGGTCCATACATAAATGAAACTTTACTTGAATCGCTCTTAGAGACATAGGAATGAAGCTCCATAGGAAGGCTAAGTTCAAGTACATCACCTGAATTCCAATTGCCTGTTATCGTTAAATACCCGTTCTCACTCGAAGAATAAGTATGCTGATCATTAACCTTTGCACTCAACTCACCTGATATCCAAATTGGAACCCTTATATGAATCGTTAAAAATTCATTATTAGCCTCTTCGAAGATCAGTTTTGAAGACGGGTTATCAGGAAACGTAGTTTCTTGTTTTAACTTGATTTTTTCAAACCCAAGTTCAGAACTAATAAATAAATTCACATATAGTTCTTCATTTTCATAGTGGTAAATTTGTCGTGTATATCGTGCTGGGTTTTCCATTCCAGTACCAGTACAGCACCAGAACGAATCATCATGCGAGCAGTATACTTTAAAATGTCCAGGCTGCGTTGAAACAAAATATGTTTTCATTCCAGTATCAGGATCTTGTGAAGCAAGGATATGGTTATACAATGCCCTTTCGTAGTAATCCATGTATTCTACCTTATGTGTCCAATTAAATAAGTGCTCTGTTAGCTTCAGCATATTATAGGTGTTACATGTTTCATTCGTTTGAATACCAAGTTCTTCCGTATTTTCAAGACCAAAATGTTCATTTTTTGAATTCCCGCCTATGACATATGAACGATTTCTAGTGACGATATCCCAGAAGTAAATCGCACAATCATGGTAGTAAGTTTCCCCTGTAATTTCAAAGAGCTTAGCAGCACCAACTACTTTAGGAATCTGGGTATTGGCGTGTTTTCCTTCAAGTTCATCGATTCCTTTTGAAAGTGGATCAAGGATTGCTTTATGACAGAATCTAATCGCTAGTTCTAGATAGTCAGTGTTACCTGTTATTAAATAAAGATCAGCCATTGCTTCATTCATTCCGCCATGTTCACATATTAGCATTCGTTGGAACTCTTGATTTGAAAGATTCTCAGTTCCCCTCTTTGCCCAATCCGCTAGTTTAAGAACAACCTGAAGAGCCTTTTCATTGCCAGTTAGCTTATACGTATCGATTAGCCCAGCATAAATTTTATGAATGCTATACCACGGTACCCATGAATCTCCCAGACTAAAATTAGAAACCTGAAAATCTCCCCCTGCAAAAACCTTGTCAAAGCAATCTCGTGGAAAACCACTTACATACCCATCTGGGTCAAATGATTGCACATGTTCGAGTTCATTAATGGCGTAATCAAGCTTTTCCTTTAATTCTTTATCCTTTGTTACTGCATACATACTTGAAGCAGCTGACAACCAATGTCCGATTGAATGACCACTGATTCCTCTTTTTTCCCACCCGCCATAAAGCGGTTTTTTCGGTATTTTGGAAATGGCTTGGTAACAAGATGCTACTAATCTATCAACATCCAATGTCAATAAAAATCCTTTTCCAACTTCCTGTGATTCCTTAAAAATACCATCTAATAATGTAACATTCTGTTTTCGATACTCAACTTTAACATCTTTCATGAAAATTCACCCTCTTATGTATTTAATATCGTTATCAACCATTATGAATTTTCCATTAGTAAAATGGAATTCACAATATAATGAAATACATATCCTTTTTTTAGATTTTTTGTGGTAAGGTCGTTGTAGATATTATTTTTGAGGGTGATCTAGTATGCACACAATTCATTTGACCTCATATAGTCTTCCCTTAGTGAGAGAATTAGGTTTCATGCATGATGAAAAAGGAATATTTCGTCATCCTGATCGAAAGATGAAAAATATACATGTCTTTGTTTTTGTAGTAAAAGGAAGTATTCATGTAATTGAAGATGGGACGGAGTACAGGGTAACTAAAGGGTCATATCTTTTTCTAAGAAAAAATGTTTCCCATTGGGGAGGTGATTTCTATGAACCAGGAACAAGCTGGTTTTATGTTCACTTTTATGATGCTCCTGGGACTGATAGGAACGAAGCGGAAACTGAATTCAAGTATTTTCCAAATTCCTCGTTAATTTACGAGGAAACTTATGAAACAAAACTAAGTTTGCCGAAGTATGGCAAAGTATTAAGCCCTGATTTTTTAATGACAAAGCTAAAAACTTTGGTAACTCTATATGAGACCCCACACCCATTACGACCTATCCAGTTATCTTTATCGACCTATCAACTATTCAAAGATATTTACACAGATTATATAGAAGATCAGAACAACACAAAGAAGCATGTTGTGGTCAATCAAATGATTAAAATATTAAAAAACGCCCCTGATGAGAAATTAACAGGTGAGGAAATCGCAGATATTCTTGGCATGAACTATGCTTATCTATGTACACTTTTTAAAAAGTATACTGGAAAAAGTGTAAAAAGGTACCAAAACGAACTTTTAATTGAAAAGGCAGTTGAAATGTTTAAAAGAAATGCTGGAAATGTTTCAGAAATAAGTGATGCTCTAGGTTTTTCGAATCCCTTTTACTTTAGTCGAGTCTTTAAAAAAATCACTGGTGTATCTCCGACAACATTTATAAGTGAAAATTATAAGTATTAATCAATGAATAACTTCACCGCTAAAGAATCTTCATTACATCCTTTGACACTTTGTAACGTGACTGTTATGTATTAAACCATTCTATTTCTTTATTTTGTCTTCCATATCTTTAGTTATTAAAGAAAAAATGCAGCCTCTGCCCAATTATGTCTTGAACGGAGGCTGCATGGAGACAGGAATCCACATAGATTCCTGTCTTACTTCTTCCTTTTACTTACCAATAAACATTTGTGTCCAATGGTTGCCAGACTTTTCGTAACCTACTCCAATATGAGTAAAGTTAGCACTTAAAATGTTCTTCCTGTGTCCTTCACTGTTCATCCATGCTGTTACGACCTCTTGTGGTGTACGTTGTCCTTGGGCAATATTTTCCCCTGCTGACTTATACGACACGCCCATGTCCCTCATCATGTCAAATGGTGAACCATAGGTCGGGCTCGTATGTGAAAAATAATTGTTTTGCGCCATGTCTACAGATTTCTTTTGTGCAACTCCGCTTAATTGTGAATCGTGTTTTAAAGCCGGAAGACCGTTTTTACTACGCTGTGCATTGGTTAAATCAATCACCTGTTGAACGTATGCACTAACATTGCCAGTTGCTGGAGCCGGTGCTGCTGGTTTTGGTGCTGGTGCTGCTGGTGCTGCTGGTGCTGCTGGTTTTGGCGCCGGTGCTGCAGGTGCTGGTGCTGCTGGTTTTGGCGCCGGTGCTGCAGGTGCTGGTGCTGCTGGTTTTGGCGCCGGTGCTGCAGGTGCTGGCGCTGGTGCTGCAGGTGCTGGTTGTTGTTGAGTTGGTGCTTGTGTTGTTGGTTGTTGCTGCTGTGTTGGAGTCTTTCCTTGTTGACCTCCAAATTGATACCATTGAACAGATCCGAATGGAATGTACCTATACTGAGCATGTTGAATTAATATCGCTTTTGTATGAGGGTAATTCTCACTATTCAATGTTGTTCGGTCTGCTGAGATATTCAATGCATCATTATTGTTATTCATATTAACGTTATTGCGATTTACATTTCTGTTTTGGATTCGATTTGCCTGACGATCATTATTTACATTTCTGTTTTTGATTCGATTCGCCTGACGGTCATTATTTACATTTCTGTTTTGAATTCGATTTGCATGACGATCATTGTTTACATTGGTTACAAAATCATCATTATTGTTTCGATTTCGATCCCAATCGCTGTCATTATTATCATTATTGGTGTAATCCTCGGTTAGTGGACCATTATGGTCAATCCCGTCATCTCTTCCATTACCAACATTTAAAGTGGTTTGGTCTCGATCTATCCTGCTTGTACGGACTTCATCAGCTGCATCATTTCCATTGTTACATGCAGCTAGACCTAATGTTAAAACCCCTGATAGTAGTAAGCCTAATGGCTTTTTTATCAAACTGATTACCCCCTTGCAAAATTGTTTTTTTGCCTTCTTATTTTTGTTTTTTTTTCGAAAAATATTGATGGTAAAAAACGTCTATTTTCCAAATAAAAAAACCGAAAGGTAATTGTTACCAATCGGTTATTTATCATATATATGGGGTAAATTACTATTAGAAATCATTAAAGGTTTGAAACAGCATCGCATGCCCACCGTCCTCGTCAAGTAAAGGCTCAGGATTTTGAATCCATGGACCAAGTATATTGCCTGTTGTAGACCGGGCTATACCGACAGCGTATCCATTTTGACTCCTACTTGACCAAAGCATTTGCAGGTCCCCTTGTTGAGACCGATAAAGGTAAGGACCGTCTGTAATATAATCTTTTTCTCCTCTAACAGGAACCGTCCAATCAGCTTCTGAGGCCCTAAATAGAAGTACAGGCTCTCCAATGACTGTTTTAAAATCAGACGATAACCTCTGGGCCCACATTTCACCGTCATGAACCTGAAGCCATTCGCGGCAAAAAATAATCCAAGGCTTAATCTTATCATCAATAAACAATGTTCCATCAAGACATTCCCAATCACTAGGTGTAATGGGATTTTCAGACAAAGGAGAAAACGGACCTAATGGACTTCCGGCAACTAGGAGTTGAGTACCTCGGCATTTCCCTTCAGCCTTAAAACTAGCAAACATATAATATTGATTTTGATAAAAGTAAACCTCTAGTGCCCAAAAGTGCTGATCACCCCAAAAGTCTTCACCAGGCCGGAAGACTGGAAATGGCCCTTCCCAATGTTCTAAGTCACTGCTTTTGTAGGCATCAAAGCCAACCCCCTGCCCCTCCCAAACATTTTGATCCGTCGTTCCATAAAGAAAATAGGTTTTAGACTCATCGGTTAGGATAAAGGGGTCACGAATTCGTATGTCATTTTTAGTGAGCATGTTTTCTCTCCCATCACATCTTAAATCTGAAAGCATTTGGTATTTGAAAATTAACGACTAGAATCCTCTTTTTCTTAACCATGCCTCACATAACCCTGGCCAAGCTTTTGCCTCAGGATGTTCCTCAGCCATCCCTAATCCATGTCGACCACTTTCAAAAACATGAAGTTCAAAGGGAATCTTATACCTGTTTAACATAGAGGTGAAAAGCAAACTATTTTCAACGTCAACCGCTGCGTCATCAGCTGTATGCCAGAGAAAGGTCGGTGGAGTATCTTTTGTAATTTGAGATTCACTTGATAATAATTGAATCATTTCCATACTTGGGCTTTCACCTAATAAATTGTTTCTGCTTCCTTCATGGGTATACTCCCCCATGGTAATGACTGGGTAACAAAGAACCATGACATCTGGACGGCTGCTAATCCTTTCAATCGGATCTTCTGCCTGACTATTTCCTAAGTCAAAATGAGTTCCAGCGGTTGAAGCTAAATGACCTCCTGCAGAAAACCCAAGGATTCCAATACGATTGTGGTCTAATTTCCACTCAGAAGCATGATATCTTACCATGCGAAGCGCTCTCTCGGCATCAACTAATGGGATTGGATGACTAAATGGTGCTACTCGATAATGGAGGACGATTGCAGAAATGCCAATGGAATTTAGCCACTGTGCTACTGGGTATGCCTCATGTTCTGCACGGTGAGAGTATCCACCTCCAGGAGCGATTAACATGACTGGATACGTCCCATCACCATCAAGCAAAAAGGGTTCGATACTAGGACAATCTGTGTTAAATTCATTTTCTACTAGTTTGACATTGTCCCATAATGGTATCTTTCCTCTTGTATGTTGTATATTCATACTTATTCCTCCATCTCCAAGGTAACTGGTTCCCCAGTCATGGCTGAATGTGCTGCTGCGAGTGTTACACGATGTGTTTTCACAGCATCCTTATAGGATGATAAAATATGGGTTGGATCCCCTGTTTTGATGGCATCAAGGAAGATTTTATTTTCAATAAGTTAAGGATCCAATTGATTCCTATATTCTGTCATTTCCTTACCACGAATGTCTCTTAATAGATTAGAACTGATTTGAATGACTCCTCCATTGGTATATACATCCAGTCCAGCCTTATTTGATTCAGGGAGAATGCAGGTATTAGAAATCGTTGCAATCATTCCATTATTCAGCTTTAAGGTCACACATCCTACATCAGAAACAGTTGTGCCCTCCACTTTGTCCGCCATCATCCTGTTGCTAAAGGCAGCATAAACTTCTTTGATTTCTCCGCAGAGAAAACGTAAAAGGTCGACAATATGTGTAGTCTGTTCAACAAATTGTCCCCCTGATTTATTTACGTCTCTCCACCAAGGAACCATCGGCATATCCCCCATCCAATAACCAAGGGCCATCCCTATTTGACGTTCCTGAAGAAGGGATAGAGCTTTTTTAGAAAGATCCATATAACGCCAGTGGTAACCTACAGATGTAATAAGACCCTGCTCTTCTATCTTTTTGGCAATTTCATATGGCGTATCATTTATTCCCAGCGGTTTCTCCACAAAAAAAGGAATTCTTCTTTCGATTAATGCTTGTTCTACTGAACCATGAGCCATTGGCGGTACACAAATATAGACTGCATCTAGTTTTTGTTTATCTAACATCTGCTCAACGTTTGTATAGCCAGAAGCATTGGACCAATTTCTTGCTTCACCTTCAGCCTTTTCTAAACTAGTTCCACAGAAAGCTGTAACTTCTACCCCTAACATTTCCCCTAAAATAGATGCATGCTTTTTTGCAAAAAAGCCAGTTCCAATAAATCCAATTTCCATTCTATTTACCTCTTAACTTAGTTTACAATATTTAAATACATATGATGAAAGGGAGAGATAGTAAATGGCTTCACTATCTCTCCCTTCCATTATTATTAATTTACTAATAGCTTTGATTTTTGATTGATTTTTTCAAAGGCATTGGTTGCGGGCTTCATAATAAATAGTGCTAATAGATTTCCGCTATAAAGTATACAAATAGGCGGTGCATAAGAAAGTACAAAACAAATTCCAAAGCTTCCGATTAGCATATAGAAGGTGGAGAGTGGATTCATAATCATTACAAAAAAGGAATTTTTAATGACCTGAGTAATTTTCATATCATAATGCACAAAAATTGGGATGATATAAAATAACATCGAAATAGCGATTAAAGTGATGATAAAAAACGGTACATTTAGAATTGAAACAAAACGATTGGATGAATGTAGTACAAATTGAAAGTCAATGTATAATATCAATCCAATGGCAACAATAATAACTCCAAGAATATTACTCTTCAAAAATTCTCGCTTATATGCAGTCCAAAAAGTCTTAAAAATAGACATTTCATCATTACCTAGCATCCATTTACGTACAACTGCGAACATCGCCACTGTTGCAGGAAAAAAACCAAAGATAACCAAACCTAGAAGAGAAAATGAGATCCATAATAAATTTAAGAATGCTAGTCTTGAGATCCACTCAAGCAATTTATTTAAACTTTCCATAAATCCAGAAGTGTCCATTTGTAATCCTCCTTGAACCGCTGTACTTTACCATTATAACTTTGCCACTTCCATTTAGGGTTCGAAGTGGCAAAGTTTTATATAAGATATTTTCGTTAACATATTAGCCCTTTAACCCACTCGTACTGATACCTTCGACAACATGACGTTGGAAGAGGAAGAAAACGACGAATACAGGAATCAAGGTAACCACTGACATTGCAAACATTGCACCCCAGTTTGATACGGTTTCATTACTTAGGAACATATTTAGAGCCATGGAGACTGTATACTTTGTAGGGCTATTTAAATATAATACAGGCCCTAATAGGGATTCCCACGTCCAATAGAATGAGAAAATAGCTGCTGTTGCTAAAGATGGTTTAATTAATGGCAAAATGATCTTCGTGAAAATCTTGAAGGTACCGCAGCCATCAATAATCGCCGCTTCGTCCAGTTCTCTAGGAATCGTCCGTATAAATTGAACTAGAAGGAAGATAAAGAACGGATGTCCAAAGTATGCTGGGATAGCAAGTGGTTTAATCGAGTTAAGCCAATCAAGTTTCGCGAAAATGATATATTGCGGTACCATTAACACATCATGCGGGAGCATTAAGGTAAGCATCATAATTCCAAACCAAATCGCTTTTCCTTTAAACTCTAAACGTGCAAAGCCGAAGGCAATGAATGCCGACGATATTACTTGTCCCATTAAGGTAATCACTACTAAGATGGCAGTATTTTTAATAAAAACACCGAATGAATTTCCGCCAATCCCTTTCCAACCGTCTACAAAGTTCGTCCATATCCAGGTTTCTGGAATCAGTGATTTAGCCGTAATAAAGATTGTATCGCTTGGTTTAAATGAGCTCATCACGAGCCAAATAACTGGATAAAGCATTAAAAGCGCAAAGGCACCGACTAGTATATGATATATCCACCATCTTGGTGATTTTAACTTCGATGTCATCGTTATTTGCCTCCTTCCGATTCATAGTGAACCCAATATTTTGATGTCGTAAAGATAATGACTGTTAAAATTCCTACGATTAAAAGCATTACCCATGCCATTGCAGAAGCGTAACCCATATTAAAGAACTCAAAACCTTGTATGAATAAATATAATGAATAAAGGAGTGTTCCGTCTAACGGGCCACCTGTACCTTTTGAGATAATAAACGCTGGTACGAATGTCATAAATGCAGCAATTGTTTGCATAACCGTATTGAATAGAATAACAGGGCTGAGCATTGGAAGGGTAATTTTGAAGAATTGCTGTATTCCATTGGCTCCATCAACACTAGCTGCTTCATAATAACTTCTTGGAATACCTTTCAATCCTGCTAAGAAGATCAGCATCGAGGAACCAAATTGCCATACTGACAAGAAGATAAGCATCCATAATGCCGCAGTCGGATTACCGAACCATTTAACGATAGGAAGTCCAAGTAAATCAAGTAGGATATTTACAATACCTAAATCACCAAAAACATTACGCCACATAATCGCGACTGCAACGCTGCCGCCGATTAGGGATGGTAAATAGAACAATGAGCGATATAGTCCAACTGCTCTTGAAGTTGTATTTAATATCACGGCAATTAATAATGCAAATATTAGTCTTAAAGGAACCCCAGCAAGTACATAGATGAGTGTAACTTTTAATGATTGCAATAAGCGCGGGTCAGATGTAAACATTTTTTTGTAGTTTTCAATACCTATCCATTGAGGTGCAGCAAATAAATTATAGTTTGTAAATGATAAATATAAAGACGCTATTATAGGAATTAACGTAAAAGCTAGGAATCCAATTATAAACGGACTGATAAACGCATATCCTGTCAAGTTTTCCTTGATGGCACGGCTTCGTTTGCTAACAGAGCGAATGGGGATATCTACTTTTACATTTTCCTTTATCACACGTGTATTCATTTATTCAACTCCTTATTCTTTGGATCCATTCCCTAAGATGAAAGGACGATAGCTGATCTAAAAAAGTGATCAGCTATCGAAGTGGAAATTATTTTTTGTTTTGTGCTAAGACGCTTTCAGCTTGTTGTCTAAACTGTTTTGCAGCATCTTTCACTGATAGATTTCCGTAAGCCATTTGTTCAGCTAAACTGTCAAGCGTTTCAATTACTTCTCCGGCACCAACTGGGTCTGGACCATCGAATTCTGAGCTATTTCCTTCTGCCCAATCTACATAATCAAATACTTGGACTTGTGCTGGTGAAAGCAATGGCTTTAATGCTTCTTTTACAACTGAAGAACCAGGAACACCACGGTCACCAAGATTTAATTTGTTCGCTTCGATATCATTGATCATGAAATCAATAAACTTTGCTGCTTCTTCTTTATGTTCAGAATTATTTCCAACAGACCAGAACATACTAGGTTTTAAATATAAACCCTTTTCGCTGTTAGGACCTGGCATTGGAGCGATAGCAAGTTCTCTATTCGCCACTTGTTGAAGCCCTACAAACTGGTTAGACCATTGCCAGATACCAATTGCATTTTGAGTAACGACAGGATCATCTTCAATCCCTTTTAACTGTGCTAAGAAGTCAGGTGTAGGAACCGCTTTATCCTTTACTAAACCAGCTGTCATGTTGAAGAAATCTTCGAACAGATTGTCATCTTTATATCCTAGAGATGCACCATCTTTGCTATATAGTGACTTTCCTTGTGTTCTTAAGTAGTAGTTGAAGAATACATCGGCTTTCATTCCTGTATCCATAAATACTCCAGCAGCTTTTGCTTTTGCTGCGATTTCTTTGTAATCGTCCCAAGTCCAATTTTCAGGTATAGAATTTACTCCAGCTTTTGCAAGTACTGCTGGATCATGATGGAATCCAACAACGTTTACACCAGCATTAATTCCATATAACTTGTCGCCAAGTTTACCGCCATTAATGATGTTTTCAGCAATATCCTTTGTATTGATTTGTTTGTCTACAAATGCAGTTAAATCTGCAATTTGATCATTTTGAGCATACTGTGAGAAGTATGATAAGTCCATTTGAACAATATCAGGAAGCTCATTAGCTGCTGCTTGTGGAGCTAGCTTCTTCCAGTAGTCATCCCAAGCTGCATATTCTGCCTCGATTTTTACATTTGGATTTTTTTCTTCATACATTTTAATAATTTCTAGAGTATAATCATGTCGTGGTTGAGAACCCCACCATGCAATACGAAGAGTTACTGGTTCATCTTTTTTGTCTTCTTTAGGTTTAGATTTAGATTCTTCATTGCTTGTTGAACTGCTGCTGTTACATGCAGCTAATGAAAAAACTAAAACAAAAGTAAACAATAACACTAAAAATTTCTTCATTTTTTATTTCCCCCTTCTTTTTTTACACTTTTATGTAAGTGTTTACATTTACTATTATAAATTCTTGTCGGAATTGTCTGAATCCAAATTTCCGCTTAGTTTGTTCAAAAATCAGACATTTCATTTAAAACAAAAAAGGCCCCATGAAACAAGCAGATTTTAGCTTGTTCATGGGAGCCTACTTCATTGATGAAACTAGTTTCTTTTTGATAGGATTTTATTTGCTTCCGTTCTAAAAATTTGCGCTCCTTCTTGAGGGGTTACTTTTTTGAACAATATTTGTTCTGAAATATCTTGTAAAACCTTCACTACCTCTATACCGCCAAGGGGATCTGCTTTCTCAACACTACTGTTAGAATTTTTCACATTATTAACATAGTCGAATACCCTTCTCTGATTTTCGGATAATTCTTGTTCTATTTTCTCTACTACATTAGAAGAAATGGGAACCCCTCTTTCACCCTTAATAACTTTATTTGCTTGAATATCATTAACAAAGAAATTAATGAATAGAGCAGCCGCCTCTTTATTCTTTGAACTTTTTGTCATCGAAAAAAGCATACTAGGCTTCACGGTAAGTCCTAACTCTTGTCCAGGTCCTGGAGGAGATATAAGCTCAAGCGTCCGGTTTGATGCTTCCAAAAAACCGAAATATTGGTTGGAATATGCCCATTGCATCGGGGTCTGTTGATTTACGATTAACTCATCTTCTATTCTTTTAATTTGTTCTGTAACATCTGATCTTGGGAAGGCACCTTTTTCCAGCATTCTTAATTGCATCTCGAAATAATCAATAAACAATTGATCATCCTCATATCCTAATCCAGTTCCTGTTTTATTATATAAATTCACTCCTTTCGTACGTAAATAATACGAAAAGAATACATCCGGGGACTTCATACCGTTTGTACCATAAATTTGTTTTTCTTTGTGAACCTGTAGAGCAATTTCTTCAAAATCGCTCCATGACCAATCAGGATTTGGATACCGATCGACCGCAGAACTTAGTAATGGACGATCTACGATTATGGCTGGTGCATTAATTCCTAATGGAAATCCATACAAATTTTTGCCGATTTTCCCGCCAGAGAGAATTCCGGTACTGATCGAATCTGTCTTGATTACATCTTGTTTAATATAGGGAGATAAATCCTCTAGTAAGTTATTATCACTGTATGGTCTAAGATAGAGCAAATCCATTTGGATGATATCAGGAAGTTTATTACCCGCTGCCATCGGGGCAAGACGTTTCCAATAATCATCCCAATTTGAATATATAGGATCAACCTTTATATTGGGATATTTATTCTCAAACAATTCGATTACTTCCATTGTATAGTCATGTCGTGGTTGTTCTCCCCACCAGGCAATTTTTAAAGTGATTTCCTCTTTACCTTTACTCTCAGCGGAATTTAGTAAATTCAAATTCCCGCAACCACCAGTGAAAATTACCATTACCAGGGATAAAGTAGAAATCATTAGTCTTTTCATCATTTTTTCCCCTTTGACTATATTTTACGATCCTTGTAAGGATTCTCTCTTGTATTCTGATGGAGTAAAACCAGTGTGTTTTTTAAATACCTGACTAAAATATTGAGGGTTTTCACCATAACCAATTTTTTCAGCAATTTCGAAAACTTTCACATCATTTTCTTTTTCTATTAAATTAATAGCCAATTCAATTCTTAATCTCGTAATATAATTTGAAAACTTTTCACCTGTTTCTTTCTTAAATAGCTTCCCTAGGTAATCAGCATTCATATATAACATCTCATTAGCAACCCAATGTAAAGATAAATTTTGATTACCAATATACTGATCAATCGTCTCGATGACTTTTTTGATAATTGTTGAATGTTTATTATTGTTGTGTTCAAAAAATGAAAGAGTAATTTCTTGGGCAACGCTTTCAAAAAAGCTTTTTAAATTTTGAATCGTGTCTATTTCTAATAGAAACGTTAATTTTGTTAAGTACATATTCATTTCTTTAGCTTCACATAACCGTATCATGGCATTAAATAATTGGATAACATAAGACTTTGTGGTATTAATATCGAGCCTTAAATCTATTAATTGATTAAAAAATGTGTTTATTTCTTTATTTACATTTGTCCAGGAGCCTGATTTTACTAATCGACAGAAGGTTTGATCATCATAATAGAATTCTAATTCATCTGAAGGATTTTGATAGGTAATGTCCTTCTTTGTAATGACGCCCCCTTCTCCTAAATAAAAACGATACGTTAAACAATCGAGAGCTTCATTATATAATTTATTGGCATTACTAATTTTCCCTGATTCGCTTATCGCAACAGTAGAATCAATTTGATAATATTGATAAAATGTTTTTTTAATTTTTTCAATTTGTGCGTAAAGCTTAGGGTAGTTACAATAATCCTCAATTAGAAATAATATGGTTTCCCCTACCGAACAACTAACCATATATGAATCAAAGATTTGTTCAGCAATTTTTTTGATTGCAAACATGTGCTCAAATTCAAATTTCCCCTCTAGTTGGAATAAAACGAGCCTAACCTTTGGAGTGTTTAAATCTATATTAAAAAGGTTTTGATAATACTCTAAGTCTTTATTTTCATAATGATTGGTAATAAACTCTTTAAGCAGCTGTTCTTTAGCATAGGGAAGAACACTTTCGAGAGTTCCCTTCATTTTCCGGATAAATTGTTCCCTCTTTTGATTTTGATTAATATCCTCACAAATCTCCGAAACTGCATCCATTATCGTATTCTCATTACAAGGTTTTAATAGATAATGCTTCACGCCGTATTGCATGGCTTGTTTTGCAAAATCAAATTCACTGAAGCCTGATAACAAAATAAATCGTATCTCAGGAAAAACGCTATGAACCTTTGCAACTAGCTCGAGACCATTCATACCAGGCATTTTGATATCACTAATCACAATATCTGGCTTGTTTTCTTCAATTATATTGTATGCCTCAATACCGTTTCTTGCTGTTCCAATTAAATTTGTCCCGATTGATTCCCAATTAATTACCTTTGACATTCCCTCGGTAATGATTCTTTCATCATCTACTAACAATACCTTATACATGGTCTTCCCCCTTATCAAAAGGTAAAACAATGATAACTTTCGTTCCATTATTGTGCTCGCTTTCAATACTTACTCCGTATTTCTCCCCATAAGACAATTTTATTCTGTCATCAATATTCGATAAGCCAACACCTTGTCCACGGGTTTTCACTTCTCCTTTTTTTAACTTTTCTATAAAAGCAGATTCCATTCCGGGTCCGTCATCTTCTACAATTAGTTTAATAGCTTCTTTATTTACGATTGAATAAATTCTAATTCTACAAGGATCTATCTTGGGCTCTAATGCATAATGAATGGCATTTTCTACAAGAGGCTGCAACGTCAACTTCGGAATATAGAATCCTACAATATCTTCATCTACCTCTATGTGAAAATCCAATCTTTCTTCAAATCGGTATTGCTGAATAACCACATAATTTTTTACAATAGTAAGTTCCTCTTCAATGGTAATGAGCGGTTTCTTTAAACTAATAGAATTACGCAGCAAAAACCCTAGTGATTCTACCATTCTAGAAATTTGTGTCTGCCCATTTCCTTTTGCTAACCAATTGATGGATTCTAGCGTATTGTATAAAAAGTGAGGATTAATTTGGGCCTGCAGCGCCTTAAACTCAGTCTCTTTAATCGTAAGCTGCTTAGAATAATTTTCATTTATGAGTTCATCAATTTGTTGGATCATGGTCTGGAAATTTTGCTGGAGTTTACCCACCTCATCATCCTGCAAAATGGAAGTTTTAATCACTTTTTTTCTTGCTTCCTTAAAGTCCCCCACTTTTACAAATTGCATGCCTGCTACAAGGTTTTCCAAAGGGATCGTAATATTTCTAGCAAATCGGATACCAACTATCGTGACTCCAACAAACAACAGAATAAATATGATGATTAAAAATGTTTTAACCTTATTTATATTTTCAAAGATTTGATTAAAGGGAATAACATTTAGGTAACCCCAATCAAAATAGTTTGATTTAATATGTACAAGAAAATAATTTTTATTATCAATTTTTTTTATTTGATAACCTGATGCTAATCTCTGAGAATCTAACGATATTGCTGCTTCTTTGAATAGAGAGTTTGTTTCTTTCGGAAAAATAATATTGCTTTGTCTAACGATTAAGAATTCACCATCTCTCTTTTTAGATCCTTCTAAAATATTCGCAACAAGTTTGTCCATATTAAGATAAATGATGATTGTACCAAGGTTGTCAAAGCTTAAGTTTCGAAACTGTCTAATTTCTCGTGCTGTAGCAAATATATAATCATTTTTTTCTGGATTTAACCAAACATTACTGCCATTAGCCTTTAATGCCATTTTGGTAATATCCGCTTTTTGATGTTGAGTCAGTTTTAAAGCCCTCGGGCCGACAACATACTCTTCTCCATTAACATCAACTAAATTAATTGATTGGATATATTCTTCCTTGTTTGCATAGCTTAGCAGCTTATCCAACACGTTTGTACGCATACGAAATTTATCATATTCTGTACTATCTTTACTTATTGAAGATAAGTATTGTTGAATTTGGGGATCTGTCAAAATATTATAGGATAGGTCCTCCAAATCTTTTAACTCACTCTCAATACTATTAGAGGATGTACTTAAAACTTGTGAAGACTTACTATAAATTTGCTCATCGTAAATTTGAAAAGCATACGTTAATCCGAAAAAGGTAAAAGAAAATGAAATAACCATAATCCATGATACAAGTAAGAAAAGTTTGTATTTAATTTTTAAATTCAAGTACTGCTTCCTTAGCCGTTGTAGTACCTTCATCATATAGAGTAAGTCTCCGATTGTTTTTTTTATCAAAAATTTCCGTTTCTTGTAAGCGTAGCCAAACTTATAAAGTATAAAAATTAGTTAACTTGTCCGTATGAAATTAATTCGATTTTATCATTTTAATATCCTTTTTCATAGAAAATAGTGAAAATTTTTACTTTTTAAATTCCATATCAGACATGTACGTACAAATTCAAAAAGCCCTCAAAGATTCTTGAGGACTTTTCTCGGATTCATTATTTTTTAAAAGTGGGACTAATCTAAATAAAATACTTGCATTAATTCGTTTGCAACGGGGCTATTATCGGCATTGGTTTCCATAATATCTTTCATATAGTCCCACCATTTTTGGCAAATCTCTGTTTTTGCCATATCACTCCATTTTTCTTCACTCTCAATTTCTACATATGCGAACAGATTATTGGTCTTCTCGTCTAGAAAAATGGAATAATGATGTGCGCCATGATTTTTTAGTTCCTTTTCCATTTCCGGCCATAATTCATCGTGGCGTTTTTTATATTCTTCATGACATCCTTCGAACACTTTCATAACAGATGCTTTTCTAATCATAAGAGATTCCTCCTTTATTCATTCACTGTTAATTGAATTGAATTATTTTATATTCAAATTTTCCAAGCTCCAGCTTTCCTGGTTCTACTACACTATTCGTCTGCAAATCTATCGCTGTCTGGGGAATGGTAACACTTCCACCATTACCGTCCATATTAATTACAAACCAGATAGAATAACCTGATCCCTGGCGTGGAGCAACGATAGTCCCTTCTGAAACATCCGTTCTCCGTGTAACACCAGCTTCCTGCGAGTAGTGCTCAATCAACTTTCTGAGTAACAGATCCCCCGTATCACCCATTGGCATCGAGCCAAGCATGACCATTTTTCCGCTACCAAGCTTATGCTCTGTGATAAATGATTTCCCTTTAGCAAGTCCCTCTTCAATAATGCCGACTGCTTGATTGGAATCTGACTCCATAACTGAACTCCACAATCCTAATGGAGCAGAGATATCAAAAGCACGTCCGATTGTCCCTGTATCATCTAAAGGGAAGGTAAATAATACTTCAGCACCAGCTGTTTTTTCAAGTTCTCCTAATGCCCTGTCAGTATGTACGGTATGGTTCTCTGTTCGGCCGCCTGTTAATGGTCCTGCAATCCAAATCCCGCCATTTTCAATAAACTGTCGTGCCCGGGCAATATATTCAGGTGATAAATATTGGATAAATGGAGTGAATAGTACTTTATAACCCTCAAGGTCACAACCTTCCGGAATCACATCGCGATGTATTCCCATTGATAAAATACGTTTGTAAAAATCTGTAATTAATCCGCGATGATTTAAGCTTCGATGTGGTTCTGTCTTTAAGAAAACCTTAGACCTATCGGAATAGGTGATTGCCACGTCTGCCTGACTTGGTTTAGTCGATATGATAAAAGGTTCAATTTCCTTTCGCATGGCTTCTACTTCTAAGACATTTTGATACCCAATAGTAGGTTTACCCCAGGCACTGAGGACTGAACCATGCGGCTGTTCACAGCCCGAACGCTGCTGCCTCCAAAGCCAATAGCAAAAGGCTTCTGCACCAAGTGCATAAGCGGCTGCTGCTTCCACTTTTAAATAACCCTTTGGATGTGGACTCGCATAGCTGGCGAGTGATGCCGCATAGGATGGACTTGTTTCCATTACCCAGAAAGGTCTGTCCTTTTTTAAATTTCTCCACAGGTCACTATTAATCAAGTAAGCTGGAAAATTATCGATGGTTGTATACGTATCAAAAGATGCAAAATCTAGGTTTTGGAACAGCCTTTCGTTATCCACACTAAAAAAAACGGAGCTATTATGGGTAATTGGGCTACTAGAATATTTCCGGATGATTTCAGCCTGCTCATCGGCAAACTGGGCGATTTTTTCCATTGAAAACAATTGATACATAGTACTCAGGGAAGAATTGTGTAAGAATGGTGCCGGCCCTGGCTGTGGCACATGATCAAATCTATTATAATATTCACTCCAAATTTTTGTTCCCCATGCTTCATTAAGATTTTCAATCGTTCCATAGCGCTCCTCTAACCAAATATGCCATAATTCCTTACAGGTATTACACATACATTCGCTGACATGACACTTAAACTCGTTATCCAGCTGCCACCCGATTACACCTGGCAAACTTCCTAATGCTTTTGCGATATGTTCTGTGATAAGTGCTGCTTTTTCTCTAAAATAAGGATGGTTGGTACAGGCATGCTGCCTTGAACCATGCCCCATTACTTTTCCGTCAGTATCCACATACATCCGTTCGGGATGATTGTGGGAAAACCAGATGGGAGGAGTGGGTGTCGGCGTACACATGACCGTTTCAATACCATTTTCATAAAGTTTGTTAATCATTCTTGTAAAAAAGCTAAGGTCAAACTTACCTTCTTCAGGCTCCATCGATGCCCAGGCAAACTCTCCGATTCTGACTACATTAATACCGGTCTTTTTCATTTCGATAATATCTTCTTCAATTACTTTTTCATCCCATAGCTCTGGATAGTATGCAGCGCCATGATATAATTTCTTACCCATCTATTGCACCTCTTGTTAACAGAATTCTTTCAATCTATTCTTTAATAAACTGGGAAATTGGTAATTGCAATTCTTTTATTCCTTCGATTACCAGTTTGCCCACTTCCTTTGCACCGTGCTCACAAAAGTGGGTATTATCCTGAATGCCATCAGGGTAATTTGGATTTTCATTTGCACTAAACCAAGTGAATAATTGTTTCGAGCCTTCAGATCCTAATGATTGATAAAGCTTTTCTGTTTTTTCCCATAAATTAATAAGCTGGACATCCAGGTTTTCTGCTAATTGCATCATCGATTTTGGATAGTCCCCAAGAGTATTTACCATTCGGCCCTCTTCATCAAAATTTCTTCGGTGAACAGGAGTAATTAAGATTGGAATTGCACCTTTGTCCCGTGCACCGTTAACATATTCTGTCAAATAAGATTGATAGGTTGTAAAGGGCTGGGTGCCGAACGATTTTTGATCGTTATGTCCAAATTGAATAAACAGGTAATCGTTTGGCTGAATGAATTCAAGTATAATACCAAAATACCCTATTTCAATAAACGTATTGGTACTAGCTCCACCCTTTGCAAAATTATGAACCTTTATGCCTTCTGAAAAAAAGGATTGAAACTCTTGCCCCCAGCCGGCCATTGGCGCCTCATTTCGCGGACAGCTCGCTACAGTGGAGTCACCAGCTAAGAATATATTCGTCAATATTAATCCCCTCCTTTTATATATTGTTTAATCCTTATTCGTGAAGAAACTTTACTGCTAATCTTCGTGCAAGTTCATCATCAGACAATGGATTTCTGTGAGTATTCTCCAAATAGATATATTTTTCCGTTTCCGGCATAAGGTACTCTTTGTACCATAAAAAGAAATCAGGGCTGTCTCCCTGCATCCGTAGAAATTTACGCAGTGTTTCCAGAGAATAAATGGTACTGTCAATATTTGTTAACCAATCACCACGATAAAAATTCTCCCACTTTCCGTGCTCTGCACGTTTTAATGCTCGTTTACAATCCTTGTAATGATCGATTGATTTCGATGCATAGACAAATGCAAGCGGATTATCATTTTTGGTAAAAGAAATATAGGCGTTACAAAGGGATATAAAACCTTTACATCCGAAGGCATGTAATTCCGCTTGCAGAATCAGCTGATCGGAAAAAAGTTTACGGTCTTCTTTTGGCAGCTTCATAGAGAGATTCCTGCACTGATTTAAAAATTCTTCCCAATGTACTAAACCAATTTCACACTTTTCCAAGAACCAATTCACTTGATCGGTAAAAGAAATTTCGCCTGTGGCCCAGTACAGTCTTTCCATCGGAATATTTGTTTTCCCCTGAAGCCAATGTCCAATAATCTTCCTTGCAGGATGATGATAAAATTCATCTCCTGCTTTGTCATCTGAATTTGGACCATAGAAAATAGTATTTTCAAAATATCTTTTGTAAAGCTTTGCAATTTCTTTGTTTTGAGTTGTGTAAAGACGTTCAATATATGTTTGTAAATGTTTTTCTATATTGATTGTGCCGTGGTTCCATAATTCACTGACAATATCCAGCGGGTAAAGATGCATGCGGATATTGCCGCTGTTAAGCAGCAAGTAGGATAAAGCACCAACATCAAACGCCTTTTCTAGCTCCTCTTTTATCAGTTCTGGCGGAGATGGAAACATCGTTAAATGATTAGAAGCTTGAAGGTCATGGAAAGTTATATGATAATAAATTCCATGCTCCCCTGTTTCATTCGCTGCTGGAAGAGAAGGAATCCGGTAGTTTTCATTTCCCTGTCTCCGGGTCACCATTTTTCCATACCCGTTATCAGCCCATATTTTAATAACACCTTCTGGCACCTTCACATGTCCCGCTTTGTACAATTCGGATATTTCTCCATATAACGCCATGGAGCAGACAGGATATTCAACGGAGTTCTTTATCATTTCATATTGCCTATGTACAACCTTTGAAATCATAGCCCCTCTATTTTCAGGTGTATCAAATTCTGGATCATACTGCCAAAAAGGGGCATCTCCCTGTCCACGAAACGAAAGTACCCAGACAATTTTCTCATTCTTTTGTTTCTCAATAGCTTCTTCCCATAGTGACTCAAATAACTCTGGATTTTGTTTGTAGCTAGGCTTCTTTCCTGGAAATGCCCTTAAGAACATTTCTGCCCCCAAAGGTTCAGCGTGATGGTGGGTAACCCATAAGCCCATTTCCGCTGCTAAATCCGCATGAATGCCATTTTTCGGGAGGTCGGTACCGGGGATAACCATATTCCCGCCGCACCTTAATAATGCTTCGAAAACGGGATACCATATCTCTTTTGATGGAGGGTATTCTTCCTTCCATCCAATCAGAAAGACCTCATCATTGACAAACCAGCCACGGTATTTCACCTTTTTTTCCGGGGAATTAAACTCTACAGCTGGTATTTGGACCTCAGGTTTGGGTTCTATGTGCAAATCTGCCCAGAACCAGAATGGATCGACTCCTAAGTATTGATGACTATAATGAAGTAAACCATAGATAATTCCTAAATAGTCATAACCGATGATTTGGAATGAACACTTCCCATTATTTTCTGTAAACCGAAAACCGTAGGCTTCTGGTCTTTGTGGGCATTCCTCTTCATGAGCGGCATATCGAATGACAATATCGGCAGCTTCCGTATTTGGGGAACAGAGTTTTGGCATTTTTCCAAATACCTTTTCATGATCTCTCATAATCATGTCCACTGCATGACTGACCGGGGTGGTGATCGTTATTGGCAGGGAGATGGTGGAATCACCATTAATTACTACATTGGAAAGCTTCAACATTATCCCTCCATTTATTCATTAATCTATGAAACTCGTACTTTTAAGGTGTCCTACCAGAAAATAACCCGTGGAACATCCAGATATTCCACAGGTTATTGTTTACTTTTGTCAATTTTCTCTTTTTAATAATAATGACAAAAAAGCAAGTACTAATCCTTGTCCCCATCCCTGTACACGTTTATAAGGGACTTCTTTGTATCCATCGGCATCATACATGACAGCCGTTCCTGCAGAAACTCCCATAACAGAACCATCTTCTTTGATTTGGCTGAGAATTGCTTCAAGTGCTTTTTGAGTATATTTATTGTATAATTTTCCACTCGTTAACAGTGCTGCAGCAATCCCGGCTGAGCCTGAAGTTTCTAAATAAGAGTCCGGATCGTCAACAATCGTATGCCAAAGTCCTGAATCTGATTGTAATCTTACTAATGCGCTTAACTGATCACGCAACGAACCCTGAATCACCATAAAGGATGGATGCTGAACCTTAATAAGTTCTAGTGCTCTGGCCATTGTATAAGCAGCCCAGCTGTTTCCCCGTGCCCAGAAAATACTGGACATATGATTTTGGGCGATGTTATCCCAGCCATGATAATAAAGGTTTGTCCTATCATCCTGAAGAAAATTTTCATGGCCATGATATTGCTTTAATCCAAAGTTAAAATAATCTTCCCTTTCTAACATGTGCCCAATTCTCAAAAGGAAATATCCGGCCATAAACATGGTATCGACCCATGCCTGCTCTGGGAATTGATATTTCGTGCCATTAACAGTATGCTGCAACACTCCATCACCAAACCGCTCGGCATCATGAAGCAGATAATCTGCCATCTTTATAGCTGTCTCTAAATACTTTTCATCATTGGTCGCTTTGTATAGCGTTAATAGAACGTGACCAATTGAGGAAGCATTTACCGTTAACCTTGGCAGCCCATCCTCTAATTCTGAATCAACCCAATCCTTAATCTTTTGAAGGTATTTCTCTTCTCCGGTCGCTTCATATGCTTCGGCTACACCAAAAAAAGCAACTCCTCCTGGCCAATCCCAACTGAAATCCATATTAAATGTTCTTTCAACAACCCGATCAATTGCCTGAGATACCTTGTTTTCTTCAAGCACTAACTGTGGCATACATATCCTCCTTTATTTGGAACCAAAAGGCTCGTTTGATTCCCTCTATCATGATTTTTCTGCTTCAACGGTAAACAAAATCCTTCTTTGATTCCCTCTACCTTGATTTTTCGGAATCAACGGTAACCAAAACCCTTCTTTGATTCCCTCTACCTTGATATTTCGGGTTCAACGGTAACCAAAGCACTTCTTTGATTCCCTCTACCTTGATTTTTCGCTTTGAACAGTCACCAAAAGCTCTAAAAAACAGCCTTTTGCAAAGTGAGATTTACGTTGCTATTCAATAATTCCTTAATCTTCATGGGCTTATTTTCTTTCACGGAACGCCATACACCTTCACCAACCGCAATCGAGTATGCTCCTGCCTCTGCACCGGCTAAAATAGAGTAAGAGCGAGTTTGATCTACTCCCATGAAGAGGTCCTCTAACAATACTGGGTCTCCTCCCCCGTGACCCCCTCCAGTTTGGAGAACATGAATGGTTTCTTTTGCCCCGCCAAATAATGGATAGAACTCAATTGTTTGTTCTGGCACAGAAAATGGTATCCTGCTTGGTTCATGGAATTCGGTCGTTTCTATTCGTCCTTTTGTTCCGTTTATCGCTAACCTATAGCCTTCATATGGAAGCGAGAAATTTACTGAATAGCTTAAGAATGCACCTTTATCATATTTAACTGTCGCTACATATGTATCTTCGATTTCAATTTCGTGATCAAAGATACAGGAATCAGGACGATAATGGGTATAGTTTTGGGCAGATTTTTCAATACTATCAGCTTTAATATGGTCGTCTTTAACGGCTATATTATTTCTACGGTTTGACCAGCGCATATAGTATGCACACGAGAGTTTCTCATCACATGTACCACAATAACGGTTGTCGGTTTGGCTTGGATTAAATTCTCCTTCTTTACCGAAGTAATTTAAGGCTCCATATGCAAATACTTCTTCTGGATTCTGATCAAGCCACCAATTTACTAGGTCAAAATGGTGTGTAGATTTATGGATCGATAAGCCTCCTGAAAAATTTCGGTTGCGGTTCCATCTTTTAAAGTAACTGGCGCCATGATAGGTATCAATATACCAATTTAAGTCTACGGAGGTGACTCTGCCGATTTTTCCTTCTAAAATCAGTTCTTTTATTTTTCGATGAAACGGATTGTACCGGTAGTTAAAGGCGACGATTACTTTTCCCTTACTTTTCTGTTCTGCTTCTACTACTCTTCTAGCATCTTCCGCTTTTGTTACCATTGGTTTCTCTGTAATCACGGTTAAGTTATTCTCTAAGCCTTGTAATATATAATCAATATGGGTATCATCTCTGCTTGTTACAATGACTGTGTCAGGATTCGTTTCGTCAATCATTTGTTGGAATTGTTCTGGATTGTAAGAAGGGACAGATTTTAATTCGGAAAAACTATCTTTACAGATTTCTATTCTTCGCGGGTCGGTATCAAGGATTCCTACCACTTGATTATTTGAACCAAATTGATGAACGATTGATTGAATAAACATTCCTAATGCTCGATTACTTAAACCACAAACTACAATTCTATTCATTGTTGTGCCCCCTCTTTTAAATGAATCTTTTATTTGCTTTTTAAAATTGGTCTGTTGATTTCCGCTCCAGGTGCTTCGCTTTCCGCAGGAGGTCCGGGGAGCCTCCTCGGCGCTAAAGCGCCTGCGGGGTCTCCCCTGCCCCTTACTCCTGCAGGAGTCTCGCACCTTCCGCTCCAATCAACAGGTGGCAAAATTAATAATTAGCCTTAACGCAGGCTTCTTTTAAGAAAGCGATACTTCCATCTATGAAAGGTTCTTTTGTTTCTTCTAATAGGATGTTTATAAATGGTTTTTTCTCTTTTACAACGTTCAAAATATACTCATAGTTTAATAATCCTTTACCAACTGCGGTTGGTATTAGTTGGTTGTTTTCAATGATAAAATCCTTTGCATGCAGGATGACTACTCTGTCACCAAATAAATCCATGGCTTCTTGAAATATCTCTTCTTGGTTTTGGTACGTATCAATTGTTAATAGATTTACAGGGTCAAGGATTACTTGGAGATTATTAGAATTGATAGAATCTAAGAGTCTTTTCATTACTTTCGGCGAGTAAACAGGGTGGTTAACCCCTGCTTCAATACCCACAATTACTCCGAATTTTTCTGCTTCCCTAACCAGTTCACGAACACTTTCAACCACTTCTAAAAATGGTTCTTCTTTGAAGTTCTCTTCGGTATAGAAAATCTCCGCATTTACATTTCCTGTTTCAGTTGCAACGATACTGCAGCCAAATTCCCTGGCATAACGGATATGCTCTTTAAAGCGCTCCATCCCTTTTCTTCTCTCTTCTATATCCGGATGAATCATATTAAAGTAGGAGCCTAATACCGCAATCTGAACATGATGCTTTGCGAATACACTTCTAACATACTGGGCAAAACCTGGACTTAAACTACCTGTCTCCGTATTCACGTTCCCTAATGATTTACCTAAAGCCAACTGAACGGATGTAAGCCCTTTACCAGCAATTTCTTGTACTAATTCTTCCAATGGCAGGTTTTCAATATCATGTGCTCTTATTCCAATATTCATCATTTACATCCCCACCTATACTTCTTTTATATTCTGTAATGTAAGTATTCTACTAGTGATAGAATCGCCATTGATTGTCCATACGGCATCGCTGTGACAGGAATCTGCTTATAAAATTCTTGTGTTTCCCCCATTGCCGTTCCAGCTGAAACATGCTGTAATTCTCCAGTTTCATCAATATTTTCAATAACAGCCTTAATGGCCTTTAATCCCATATCCATGTATGTTTTTCCAACATACCGTTTACGTACCGATCTTAATGTTCCAAAAGCAAAACCAGCTGTACAGGATGCCTCAACATAGGAGGTCGGATCGAGCAGCAGGGTATGCCATAAACCGTTTTCATTTTGGCACGTTTCAAGTGCTTCTAATTGTCTTTCTAACGTATCAATCAGGATTTGACGAACGGGATCCTTTTCATTTAATTCTACTAAATCGAGGAATTCAGGAATCGCAATCGTTACCCATGAATTTCCACGTCCCCACAGAGCTTCAGCAAAATTGTGATTTCCTTCAAACGTCCAACCATGGAACCACAATCCTGTTTTCTTATCAAATAAATACTTAATATGTATTAAGAATTGTTTTTTTGCCTCTTCCACATATTCCGGCTTATTTAACAATAAACCAATTTTCGTTAAAGGCAGAACACTCATCATTAAGGTGTCATCCCATAGTTGCTGATAATTCTCATTACCAAAAACAACATGCTGGATGCCGCCATCCTTTGTTCTAGGCATATCGTGGTACAGCCAGTCACCCCAGGTTTCTAAATATGGAAGATAGGTTGGATTCCCTGTTTCTTCATACAAATATGCAAGCGTTAACATTTGTACCATCGTGTTAACATTTTTTTCGACTGGTAGTTCTTTAAATTGATCATTAAACCACTTTACAATAATATTTAATACTTCTTCCTTTTTGGTTAATTTATAATATTTCATCATTCCATAAAGGCCTACACCCGCTGTCCATTCCCAATAGTTAAAGCTCTTATTATCAATTTTTCTTCCATCAGCAAGCGGTATAGCGTATTTTCCGTCTGGATCATTTAGGTTAATCAGGTTATCAATCAGGAGCTCTATTTTTTGTTCAATTTCTAGTCTATGCATTTATGATTTCCTCCTCTTATGTATTGAAGATTGGTAAGGTAATTTTAAAAAAAAGATTTCCAGGGTATACAGTTTCATTATATTTAAACTAGTTTAAGTATTTAATGTAAAATTCAGTTTTTATTTATTAAAAAACAGTGTTTTCACCTTCGTTCTATACGGGCAGTTTTTTCATTTTGATTTGATGACGATCATCCAAATAGTAGTCTAGTAGGTCATTTAGGCTGTGAAAATAGACATACTTCACGGTTTTTCTAACTAGATAGCACTGTTTTTTTATTAAAGAGAACTGATTATTAGATTCGGTATTCGGAATATTTAAAATATAATTTTTGTAAGCGTGTTCATTCTTTTTTTATGATGCTGTGTTAAATTGGGCTGTTGATTTGTGCTCCAGTCGCTTCGC